>JAYVJQ010000460.1:0-7227 GCA_043769055.1 Allobrachymonas sp. | reverse complement strand
CGCAATCGGGTGCGTGATGTAAGGCTCACCATTACCACGCATTTGACCCAAGTGCGCCTCATCGGCAAAGCGATAGGCCTTGCGCACGCTGTCAATATCTTCCGCTTGAAGATAGCTGAGCTTTTCCGTGAGCGCCGCAAAGCTGGCCGCAGCCGCATTGGCCGCTGCCACATTTTTGGCAGCAGCTGGTTTGCGAACGGGTTTGACAAGAGCACTCATAACCCCTTGATAGTACCAAGGGTCTATATGCTTTGCTTCTTCAATTGCTATTTCTAGCAGGTTCAGAGGGTGTTTATGAAGCGTTTTGGGCTACTAGCCGGCATAAAATATATGCAGAGTGCTATTGAATTTATAGTGGTTCGAAGATTTTTAGATACCATCTTTTGTACGCTGGCACGATGGCCGCGATAGGAATCGTCGGCTAGCATCTCGCGCAGAGGCTTGCTTGGTTTGTTGAGTTGGTTTGCATCACCACCTTCGTTTGCAAACCACCTCTCAAGCGAGCGCGAATGGCCGCACCGCCGATTCCTATCACGCCCATCGCACCCTATTGCCCAATGGCGTGCGAACATTAGAGCGCTATCTTTTGCGCGCTATTCAGTATCGAGGCGCGGGGTGGGTGATGCGATGTGCAGCTGTTCCATTCGCGCTCGCTAGAGACTTAGCACACCAAAGACCGTTGTCATGCCAATCAACTCCGTGCGCTACAAAAGCCACTGCGCTTGGTGAACAGCGGAGCAGCGCATCGCACGCCCCGTGCCATGGGCGAGCGGCTTGCACCAAGCAATCAAACAAGCCAAGCCAAGCCAAGCCTATTTGTACCCCACCCGATCCAACATCTGCTGCACCTTCACCTGATTCATGCCAATCACGCTGGCTGGAATCGTCTCGGATTTGTAGTTTTCACCGCCATTGCCCACGAGCATGGCCTTCAGGGCAGGGTTGTCAATCTTCGATCCCTTGACGGTTGGCCATTCGTTGTTGCCATCTGCCAAATACTTCTGCGCAGATGCACTGGCTAGGTATTCGAGGAATTTCACTGCGGCTTCAGGATTTTTTGAATTCTTGGCCATCGCGCCGCCTGAGATGTTCAGATGGGTGCCCCAGCTGCTTTGGTTTGGAAACACAATAGAGACTTTCTCCATCGCCGCTTTGTCTTCTGCTTTGTCGGAGCGCATCAGGCGAGCGAGGTAATACGTATTGGTGAGACCAATTGCGCATTCGCCGCTGGCGACTGCACGGATTTGATCGGTATCTCCGCCTTTGGGGTCACGCGCCATGTTGGCCGCCATGCCTTTGAGCCAAGCCTCGGTCTTCTCAGCGCCAATGTGTTCGTTTACTGCGCCAAACAAGCTCAGGTTGTAAGGATGCGAGCCGCTGCGGGTGCACAGCTTGCCTTTGTTTTTTGCGTCCCCTAATTCTTCATACGTGTCGACATCTTCGCGCTTGACGCTGGCTTTGTTAAACACCACCACGCGTGCGCGGGTCGAGAAGCCATACCATGCCGTGCCTTCTGGCGTAGTCTTTGCTCGAAACTGCGTCGGAATCGCGTCATCAAGCATCTTTGATTTAATCGGTGTAAACAGGCCATCACTCTCGCCCTTGGTCATGCGCGCTGCATCAACCAGCAAAATTACATCCGCTGGCGACGATGCGCCTTCAGCTCTGAGGCGCGTCAAAATGCCTGCGTCATCTGCATCGACGCGATTGATCTTGATGCCGGTTTGCTTGGTGAATTCGTTGTAGAGCGCTTCATCGGTGCTGTAGTGGCGTGCCGAGTAGAGATTGAGGGTTTTGTTGTCTTGCGCATGTGCCTGCGCAAAGCAGCCGAGCAGTGCGAAGGCGGCAACCGCGGTGGCAACAGAGGATTTTTTCAGCATCATTGACTCCAATTTAAAAAAATGATTTAAGGCCCATTCAGAACCATGTCTATATCATAACATAAATGAGAACGATTCCTATTTGTATTCCTAAACCTTGTTCCGCATATTCATCACCAAGTCGTGCGCGAATACCCACCGATTTAGATTCTTCCTCCTAAGAAAGACTTGTGATGTGGCCAAGCATGCTAGGTTATGCAATTCATGCATCAGATTTGCTTTGAAATTCCAGGGTTAACCCTTAATCTTTGTTCATCAGCTTTTCAACGCAATCCTTGCGAAGAAACAGCCACTTGAAAAGGACTCCTTATGCAAACCGTCACTCATTTTTTCGCTAATTTGTTCACCCGTGCCACCCCCGCCGATGGGTCCTCCCCAGCAGGCAGCCTGCTCGAGCGCGCCGCTCAGTCACGCGGCATGTCGGCCAGCGATGCCGCCCAGTTGCGCATCAATGCGCTGGCCATGCTCAGCGTGGTGCGTTAAAGCGCCAAGCTTGTCATCTCCTCGACTGCCCTCACGTTAAGGGTTGCACACATAGCGTGGGCGCAAAGGGATGGCAATGTTCAAACTCGGCTTACTCTTCACCAAATTCCGCAAAGAGCTGCTGCTCATGTGGCATCTGCTGCGTGATGCGCGCACACCTGCCAGCGCTAAGCTGGTGGCAATTGCAGCGGCGCTGTATGTCATCAGCCCGGTTGACTTGATTACTGATTTTCTGCCCATCTTGGGCTGGCTTGACGACGGCATCGTCGCGCTCCTACTCTTCAAATTCGCCCAGCGCCTGCTGCCTGCGGATCTGCTAGTCGCGCTCAAAGCCAAGCTCGATGCGAAGCAGGACTTCGGCAGCAAAAGCAAGCCGATGTAACGCATCTGTGTACGAGGTCTGTGCGCGAGGTCAGTCATAACTGAACTTAGCACGTAAAATGCGACGGTTTGTCTCTATATAAAGTGACTAATGTCTTTGACTGATGCCAATGCCTTAGAAAATTCCCGCGCAGCGGCGCTCCCCGACGGTGCAGGGGCGGGCACGGCCACGGCTACGGCCACTGGCTCAGGCTCGGGTGCTGGAATGGGCGATGTGATCATTGGTGATGATGAAAGCATCTGGAATTTATCTTCCAGCTGGCAGGCTCTGGGCAGCGATGCGCAGCAGGGGGTGGACATTCCTTTGGGTTTGGCAAGCCCGCTAAGTCCACAGAGCCCAACAAGCCCGATGCAATCATTGACGGGGCAGCCTGAGGTTGCGCCAGAAGGCTCGGTGGGCGCAGCCCAGCAAAGCGCTGCTGGCGCGCTGAGTTGGCGCGCCAGTTGGGTTGGTGCGCTGGATGCGGTGGGGCTTTCTGCGCCAAGCGCGTTGGCTTCCACTGCCGTGGTGTATGCCTTGTTTCCAGCGGCTTATTTGCCCTCAGGGCTGCTGATGGCCTTGGCGGGCTTGGTGCTGGCGCATTGGGCAAGCGCGGGCAGCCACCGGCCGATGATGCAAACCGCGCGCCTGCTGGAGGCGACTATTTTGGCGGCGGCTTTGACGCAATTGCAGCCGCGCTTGCTGGGCTGGGGCTTGCCAGATACGCCCGCTGTGCTGCTGGCCTTGATGTGTGTGCTCTGCGCTTTGGCGGGGCTGTTTCGGGCGCTCTTGTTTGCGCTGCGGGCCGATCGCTTTGCGCGGCTTATTCCAGCACCCGTGTTTGCCGGCTACATGCTCAGCGTGGTGCTGATGCTGCTGATCTCGCAGTCCGAGCGCTTGTGGAGCTTGGCGCGCGCGGGGCATCCGTTGGTGGCCTTGGTGGCCATTGGCATAGTTGCTGCGGGTGTGACGGCTGCGGTGGGTTGGCGCAGGCCGCAGTGGCCGGCTGCGGCGCTGGGGCTGGGCTGCGGCGCGTTGGCCGGCTGGGTGTGTTCGTTGCTGGTGCCCGGCGTGCTCACGGTGATGACAGCGCAGGCCAACGCGTGGCAACTGCCGTTTCAGTGGGCCGATTTTCAGGCGCTGGCAGCGCCCCAGGTTGTCTATGCAGCGGTGATTCCTTCGCTCTTGCTCAATGGCGCGGTGTTGGGCGTGAGCGTGTTTCTCAACACCTGCTTGGCATCCGAGACGATCTCTCAGCAAGATGACCGCTATGCCACGCCTTGGCAGCAGGGCGGCTTGTCGTTGGTGTGCGCGGGGGTGGGCTTGCTGGGCGCTGTGCCGATTTCTGCTTCGACGCAAAGCTCCTTAGCGGCGATGCGCAGTGGGCCATTGGTGGGGCGCAATGTGGCGCTGGCCGGACTTTTGCTGGGCCTGCTGATGCTCACAGGCTTGCTCAATCACATGGCGTTGGCTGCAGTGGCTGCGGTGATGCTGGTGGATGCCTTGCACATGGCAGATCGCGCCGCGCTGAAAACTTGTTGGCAATGGCTGCGCGGCAAGTCGATCGGTGTGTCCGAGCGCGATGATTCTTTGCTGATTTTGGCGGTGGTTGGTGCCTCCATTGCGTTCAACGGTGTGGTGGGCATCATCGTGGGCTTGTTTGCGGGGCTGCTGTTGTTTGGCATGCGCAATGCGCGCAAGCCTGTGCGCTTTGAATGGACGGGGCTGCAACTGACGGCCAATGCACACCGTGATGGGGTAGAAAGTGCGTTGCTTGCCGCGCATGGCCAGCAAATTTGCATCCTTGAATTTGAATCAGAGCTGTTTTTTGGCAGCGTGCGCAGCTTAGATGAGACGCTTTTGAGCACCTCTTGCGAAGTCAGTGTCATGGTGCTCGATTGGTCGCGCGTGCGCCATGTGGACAGCTCGGTGGCACTCTCGCTCTCTCGCTGGCGCAGGCATGCACTCGCCCTGGCGCCAGGGCCGGTGCAGCGGCTGATCACCTTGCATGCGGGCGCGGGGCTACAAGCGGGCAATGCGCCTGAGTTTCTGCGCCAGTACGCCGGGCAAGAGCGCTGCTTTCCAGATTTAGACCATGCGCTGGAGCATGCAGAAAACCTGTTGATTGAGCAATTCTTGCCCAAGCGCGATGAAGCCGATGAGGCCGATGGCGATGTGCTGCCGATTTTCCAAGGTCTCAGCGATGCGCAAATGCGCATGCTCGATGTCAGCATGCCGCAGCAGTTGTTTCGCGCTGGCGAGGCAGTGCTACAGATCGGGCAGCCGGTCGATGAAATGTATGTCATTGTGCAAGGCAGCTTGGCGGTGGTGGCCTACGATGCGCATGGCAATGAGGTGCGTTTGGCGCTGGCGCGGCGTGGCGGTGTGCTCGGTGAGATTGGTTTTTTTGACCAAGGGGAGGCGACCGCCCAAGTGCGTGCCGCGACTGACACACTGGTGCTGTTACTGCATCGCCAGCTCTTGGTTGAATTGCAGCGAGACTACCCCGACATCCTCACCCAACTGTTGATCAACCTCACACGCATCTTGTCCCACAAAGTGCTCAAGACCAACAAGCTGGCTTTGTCGCGGAGCTGAAAATCAGTCGATTTATTGGTAGTCTTTTCGACACCTAGCCGGCATAGAATATGCACAGAGTGATATTGAATTGATAGTAATTCAAGCCGCAAAACTCACCGGTATCCGCTTGCGGCCCAGTTGCTTGAAGCCAGCTGCGTGGCCTTCAAACCTGCCGACTAATGCCTTGCCGCAACTCGGGCAGGCGTTGTAGTTCAGGTTGTATTGCTCAATGTGATGCCAATCGCGCACGATGAGCGGGGTTTGGCAATGGGGGCAGCAGGTGGTGCCGCCCTCAGCATCGTGGATGTTGCCGGTGTAGACATGCTGGAGGCCGCAAGCTAATGCGATGTGGCGGGCGCGTTGCACGGTCTCGGGCGGTGTGGCGGGGCGGTCGCGGAGTTTGAAATCGGGGTGGAAGGCGGTGAAGTGCAGAGGCACGTCGGCCCCAAGCTCGCGCTCGATCCATTTCGACAAGGCTTCAATCTCAGCATCTGAATCGTTCGCACCGGGAATCAGCAGGGTGGTGATTTCTAGCCAGCAATCGGTGGCGTGGCGGATGTGGACGAGTGTGTCGAGCACGGGCTGCAAATCGCCGGCGCAGAGGTCTTGGTAGAAGGCTTGGGTGAAGCCTTTCAAATCCACATTGGCGGCATCCATCTTCGCGTAAAACGCGCGGCGCGGCGCTTCATGCATGTAGCCCGCAGTCACTGCCACGCTGTGGATGCCAGCGGCGCGGCAGGCATCGGCCACGTCCATCGCGTATTCGGCAAAAATCACCGGGTCGTTGTAGGTAAAGGCCACAGATTTGACCGATACGCCTTGCCCCGCCATTTGCGCATTGATCTCGCCGCAGGCCTGCGCAATGCGCTCGGGCGAGGCGCTCACACCGAGCTTGTCGGTGTCGCGGCTCTTGGAGATATCCCAGTTTTGGCAAAACTTGCAAGCCAGGTTGCAGCCCGCCGTGCCAAAGCTCAAAATGCCCGAGCCCGGGTAGAAATGATTGAGCGGCTTCTTCTCAATCGGGTCAATACAAAAACCGCTGGAGCGGCCATAGGTGCTCAAAACCATCGTGTCGCCGGTGCGCTCGCGCACAAAGCACAGCCCCTTTTGCCCAGCATGCAGCTTGCATTCACGCGGGCACAGATCGCATTGGATGCGACCATCAGACAGGGCATGCCACCACTGGGCGGGGTGAGAAGAATTGACGTGAGGCAACACGTCTCGGCTCAAAAGGCGCTGACGCGCAGTGCTGAGCCGGGCTCGTCGCACTTGAGCAATTGCACATCTGCTGTCAATAAGACCGCCTGATGCGCTGCCGCGCTGGCGAGGATGATGGCATCGGGTAACTTCAAGCGCTTGGACTTCCTCAGCTCTGTGATCGCTGTGAAAAGCGCTGCATTTTTGATAGATACATCCAGCACTTCAATTCTCTGGCTGAGCGCAGCAAACAATTCTTGATCGTGCTGGGACAAACCATCGAAGCTCAAAAACTCCAACGCGTTGATCACAGAGATGCCCAGCCAATCGGCATCTTGGACTTTCTGCTGCAACGCTGAGTGACCTTGCAATAAGGCCACCAGAGCATTCGTATCGAGCAGGTAGCGATTACCAGTTGTCACGGGACGCTCTCTGGGCGGCCAATGCATCGCCTTGCCATTGCAGGCGGCCGCATAAATCAGCGAGTTTGTATTTGGGCTCGGCAGGGGTGCTTTGCGTGGCGCTGTCGTTGGCTGATTCATCTTCTATCACGACGACCACTTGCCTGCCTTCTAAGGCAATGCCCGGCGCGGTATGCCAAATAATTTGGTTGCCCTGGATTCGGGCTGAGTAGCTACGAAGCATGATCAGGTCTTTCGTGAGAGTGGGCAGGCGTGAATCACTCTGTGCATTTTATGTTGACTGGCCAGATCTGTGGGCTTGTGC
>JAYVJQ010000459.1:0-7227 GCA_043769055.1 Allobrachymonas sp. | reverse complement strand
GGTGTCTTTCTCAAGGTCTAGCGTTTCTTGATCGCCGCTCAAGATGCGGCCTTCATGCACAGTGATCCGCTGGGGGCGATAGAGCAGCTCGGCGGCGCGGCGCATGTATGCGTCGGCATCTTCAGGTAAGACAACGCGCAAAATCTCTTTGGCGGCGATGTCGATGAAGAGCGGTGCAAGCTTGATATTGCCTTTGGCAAAGAGCTGCGCATACCAAGAAGACAAGTTGCCGGCAGCGACCACGCCATCACGGAATTGCAAAAACATTGCGTAGTTGGCTCTTGCATCTTCATCGCGGATAGCCGCAAGCTCTTCGGGCTTGACTGTGCGCAGCGGCTTCAGCTGCAAAGCGTCATGCAAACGACGCTCATCGCGGCAGGATTCAGGCACAAGCGCTAATTCGGGGCGCGAGAGCAAGCTTTGCCAGAAATCATCGAGAGGCAGATTTACAGTCATACTTTTAAGCGAAATGAGCAATTAGTCGGCGTATCTAGTGCGCAGAGTGCTATCAAATAGATAGTGATCAACAGATCTAAGCCAGCGCTTCTTGTCGCTCTAGACAAGCCAGCAGCTCATCGTCAATCTGTATTTGCCGCTGCGCAAGTTGGGCAGCCAGCGCTGGATCGTGGGCGTAGAGCTTGCCGCTGGCGAGTTGGTTTTGCAGGGTTTGCAGCTCAGTTTCCAGCGCTTTCATCTTGGCGGGAATCGCATCGAATTCGCGCTGCTCTTTGAAACTGAGCTTGCGGGTTTTCTTTTGAGGAGCAGCAGATGCAGATGCATTCACAGATGTGATTCGCTCTGAATTTGATAGCTGCTCTCGCTTATTGTCCGTGGACTTCTGGCTGATTTGGCTTGAAAATTTGCCGGAAACAGCCTTCTCGCGAATCTGCGCGGCGCGCGTGCGCTGCGTGAGCCAATCTTGCACGCTGCCTTCGTATTCGCGCCACTGGCCGGGGCTCTCATCACCTTCCCACGCGATGATGCTGGTGGCCACATGATCGACAAAGGCGCGATCGTGGCTGACCAAGAACACTGTGCCAGCGTAGTCTTGCAGCATTTCTTCGAGCAATTCGAGTGTGTCGATATCCAAATCATTGGTGGGCTCATCGAGCACGAGCACGTTGGCTGGGCGGGCGAACAATCGCGCCAGCAGCAGGCGGCTGCGCTCGCCGCCTGAGAGGCTTTTGACTGGCGAGCCTGCGCGCGCGGGGCTGAACAAGAAATCTTGCAGATAACTTTTCACATGCTTGCGCTGCCCGTTGATCTCAATCCACTCGCTGCCAGGGCTGATGAAATCTTCAATCGTTGCTTCTAAATTGAGAGCATCGCGCATTTGATCGAAATAGGCGATCTGAATATTAGAGCCTTGCTTGACCTTGCCGCTATCTGCGGCCAGCTCGCCCAAAATCATTTTGAGCAGCGTGGTTTTGCCAGCGCCATTGGGCCCGAGCAGTGCGACTTTATCGCCGCGCACAATCGTGGTGGTGAAGCCTTTGACCAACACCTTCTCGCCATAGGCTTTGCAAGCATCTTCCAACTCGGCCACGAGTTTTCCGCTCTTCTCGCCTGCGTCAAGGTCTAACTTCACGCGCCCCTGCACATTGCGCCGCGCCGCATGCTGACTGCGCAGCTCTTCCAAGCGCGTGATGCGCGCTGTGGCGCGCGTGCGCCGCGCTTTCACGCCTTGGCGAATCCAAATCTCCTCTTGCGCGAGCACCTTATCGAACTTCGCATTCATCACCTCTTCCATCGCCAGCTGATCGGCCTTTTGCGTCACATAGGCTTCAAAATTGCCGAGATAGCTGCGCAGCGTGCCTCTGTCCAGCTCCACGATGCGGGTGCACACAGCATCGAGAAACGCGCGATCATGGCTGATGGTGACCACTGCGCCATGGAAATCACTCAGCAATTCTTGCAACCAAATGATGCTGCTCAAATCCAAATGGTTGGTCGGCTCATCAAGCAGCAGCACCTCGGGCCGCGCGACCAAGGCTTGCCCAAGCGCCACGCGCTTTTTCATACCGCCGGAGAGCTGAGAGATTTTGGATTCAGGGTTGAGCGAGAGCCGCTCAATCGTCTCATTCACACGCTGTTCCCAATTCCAGCCATCTAAATGCTCAATCTCAGCCTGCATCGCATCAAGATCGCCTTCGCCCAATGAATACAGGTCAATCAGCTCCTTAGCCCTTGCCACGCCTGCGCTGACTGCTTCAAAAATCGTAGCATCGCCATCCAGCGGCGGCTCTTGCGCCACATACACAATGCGAATGCCGCCCTGCACATTCAAATCGCCATCATCAGGCTTCTCTAAGTCCGCGATGATTTTGAGCATGGAAGATTTGCCTGTGCCATTGCGGCCAATCAAGCCGACGCATTCGCCAGTCTCTAAAGAAAAATCGGTGTGGTCGAGGAGGGCAACGTGGCCGAAGGCGAGTTGCGCGTTTTGGAGAGAAATCAATGCCATAGTGAAGGTTTACCGTAACCCTTGATTGTCGTTGATGCTGGGTTAGATTTTTAAAATACCAATACCGGACCCAGAAGACGCAAAGGTTACGCAGAAGACGCAAAAAAGTCAGAAAGAATACAGAATTGAACTGAAACTGCCTCATGGTATTTTTTCTTTTTGGTATTCCTTCTGCGTAACCTCTGCGTAACCTCTGCGTCTTCTGCGTCCGGTATTGAATTTGGTTTTTACTCAGGCAGCCCACGCATCAATCAGCTAGCCCATAGATGCGCTTTCTTCACGAATACCCGCTGGTTGCGAAAGCATGCCCGGCGGCATAATTGTTGCAAGGCAAATGCCTTGTAGCAGCATCCCAAAATAGAAAGCTCCGCATGTCACTCGGCCAATTTGCCTACGCTAACAATTCCAACCGTTTCTTGGCCTGCGAGCCTTTGGTGGGGCATAAACTGGCCGTCGTTGGCGTGCCATTTGATGGTGCAGTCACGAATCGGCCCGGTGCGCGCTTTGGGCCACAAGAAATTCGCCGCGCATCGCTGATGCTATGTGATGGCACGCACCCGGATTGGAATGTCTCCCCGCTGGCGTACATGGGCGATGCGGGCGACATGCGATTGAGCAATGCCAGTGGGCTGCCGCAAGTGCGCCAAGAGATTCAAGAGCAGGCTGCGCTACTCATGGCGCAGCACCACTGCGTGTTTTTGGGCGGCGATCATTCAGTCACTTTGCCGCTTGTAAGAGCCGCTCATGCCAAGTGGGGCCAACTCGCTTTGGTGCATTTTGATGCGCATTGCGACACTTGGACGGATCATTTCAGCGAGCCCAGCGGCCACGGCACTTGGACGCATGAGGTGATTCATGAGGGCTTGGTCGATCCCACCAAAACAGTGCAAATCGGCATTCGCTCAGCGGGCAAGCGTGAAGATGTGCGCTATGTGGCTGATCGTGGCGGCTTGATTGTCACGGGGCGCGAGCTGCGCGGGCGCGATGGCGATGCGCTGGCTGGCGTGATCGCGGATGTTTTGAAGCGCATTGGCGATACACCTTGCTATCTCACCCTCGATATTGATTGCCTCGACCCCGCTTTTGCCCCCGGCACCGGCACGCCCGAGCCCGGCGGCATGACATCTGGCCAGTTGCTCACCTTCTTAGAAGGCCTCGCGCCCCTGAGCACCATAGCCATGGACTGCTGCGAAGTTGCGCCAGCTTACGACCACGCAGAGCTGACGACAAATGCCGCAGCCAACGCCGTGTGGACTTATCTCTGCGCGCAGGCCAAAAAACTGGAAAACGCTTAAAGCCATGCTTCTCGCCTCCGACACCCAGCTTAATACGCGCAGCTATTACGAAGCCAGCGTGAGCCGTCCGGCTTCGCTGCCGCATTTGCAAGAGTCTTTGCAAGCCGATGTGGTGGTGGTGGGTGCAGGCTTTGCGGGCTTAACTTCCGCGCTAGAGTTGGCTGAAAAAGGCTACAGCGTGATCGTCTTGGAGGCGGATCGCATTTGCAGTGGCGCATCGGGGCGCAATGGCGGGCAAGCGATTGCAGGTTTTGCCAGCGGGCAGCAGCCCTATGAATCGCAGCTTGGCATGCCGGCAGCAAAACAGGCGTGGGCGATGTCATTGGAAGCCATTGATTTGATCGATCAGCGCATCGCCAAGCACGGCATTGAATGCGACCGCGTGCATGGCTATTTGTATGTGGCCGATCGGGCGAGCAAAGCCAGAGCGCTGGAGCGCGATATGCGCGAACTGCGCCAAAACTATGGCTTTGAGACGGAGTTTTTACAAGGCAACGATGTGCGTCGCCATATTGATAGCCCGATGTATGCCGCCAGTGCTTTCGACAAGCGCTCTGGCCATTTGCATCCGCTCAAATATGGCCTCGGGCTGGCTCGCGCGGCGCT
This sequence comes from Allobrachymonas sp., assembly GCA_043769055.1. Taxonomy (GTDB): domain Bacteria; phylum Pseudomonadota; class Gammaproteobacteria; order Burkholderiales; family Burkholderiaceae_C; genus JANMDU01. Next base: position 2,862 of record JAYVJQ010000459.1, on the reverse strand, counting down.
GGCTGCGGGTGTGAAAATATTTGAAAAATCAGCCGTGCTGCGGCTAGAGCGTGGCACGCAAGTGGTGGCGCATACGGCGCAAGGCAGCGTGAAAGCCAAGTATGCCGTGCTCGCGGGCAACTACACCTTGCCCGAATACGGCCCACAAGTCGCCCCTGAGCTGGCCAAGCGCATCATGCCAGTAGGCACTTACATCATCGGCTCAGCGCCGATAGATCCTGCGCTGGCCAAAGCCTTGATTCCGAGCAACGCGTCGGTATGTGATAACAATTTTGTACTCGATTATTTCCGTTTCAGTGCCGATCATCGATTGCTGTTTGGCGGCAGAGTCAGCTACACGACGCTCACACCGCCGCGTTTGCAAGCCGTGATGCAGGCGCGTCTTGCAAAAGTGTTTCCTCAGTTGGCGCATGCTCCCATTGAGTTCGTGTGGGGTGGCTTTGTCGATATCAGCATGAATCGTGCACTGGATTTTGGGCGTTTGCCGCAAAGCCCCAATGTCTTCTACCTGCAAGGCTTCAGCGGCCACGGTGTGGCGGCGACAGGCTTGGGCGGCAAGCTGGTGGCCGAAGCTGTGGCCGGGCAGGCTGAGCGCTTTGATGTGATGGCGCGCTTGCAACATCAGGCCTTCCCCGGCGCAGAGCGCCTGCGCATGCCGATGCTCACTTTGGGTATGAGCTGGTATCGCCTGCGCGATGCGCTGGGTTGGTGACATCATTACTACTAATTTAATAGCAAACTATTTAATATCTATGCCGGGTAAATGCTGAAATGAGTCAAAAAAATACATCTCCATGGGTCTGGCTGCCTGCCGATCACCGCAACATGGCTTATGAAGATGGCAAGCTGCCCTATTTGATGCTCGGCCACAAGTATGCCGATGCCGTCAAGCGCGGTGCGCAGGCGCAGCCGGTGGTGTTTGCCTTGGCGGGCAGCGAAGATATTGAAGCGCTGATCGGCCAAGTGGATGGTGTGATGCTGACCGGCTCGCCAGCGAATGTGCATCCGAGCGAATTTGGACAAGAGCTGGCCGATCCGAGCTTGCCGCTGGATCCTTTGCGCGATAGCCTCACGCTTCCTTTGGTGCAAGCCTGTTTGAAACATGGCGTGCCTTTATTGGGTGTTTGTCGAGGTTTTCAGGAGATCAATGTGGCTTTGGGCGGCAGTTTGCATCAGCAAGTGCAATGTGTGCCAGGAAAAAATGATCACCGTGAAGACAGCAGCCAAATGGTGAAAGACCAGTATGGCTTTGCACACTCTGTCCGTCTTGCGCCAGGGAGCATGTTTGCCCAATGGGCCGCCGGGGAATCCGCCCAAGTCAATTCCCTCCATGGACAGGGCATTGATCGGCTAGCCGATGGCTTGTTGCCGCTGGCTTGGGCAGAAGACGGTTTGGTGGAGGCTTACCAAGTTGAAAAAGCGAGTCATTTTGCTTATGCGATGCAGTGGCATCCTGAGTGGCGTTTTTGGGAAACGCCGTTTTATGCGGCGGTTTTCAAAGCGTTTGGCCAAGCCTGCCAAAAACGTCAATCAGACCGACTGATGCGGCTGTAGCATCAGTCAGTAAATGAATTGATGCTAACTTTGCGCAACTCACACGCCATCTCAGTGCAGCCCCTAATGTTATTTCTGCATGAACTGGGCACAATCAACTTAAGAGGAACAGCAGATCACATGCACCTGCATGAACGGGTCAGTCTGTATTGATTTATGAACGATAAAACCATCAACAGCTTCAACGAACTTGAAACTTGGCTCGACGAGAGGCGCGTCACCGAAATCGAATGCCTCGTACCCGATTTAACAGGTGTGGCGCGCGGCAAAATTTTGCCCCGACAAAAATTTACCGAAGATCGCGGCATGCGCCTGCCCGAGGTGGTGGTGGCGGTCAGCGTCACCGGTGAATTCCCTGAAGAAGGCGCGTATTACGACGTGATTCATGCCACCGACCGCGATATGCATCTGCAGCCCGATCCCAGCACCGTACGCATCGTGCCTTGGGCCACCGACCCCACCGCGCAAGTGATCCATGATTGCTACGACAAAAACGGCAAGCTGATTCCCTATGCACCGCGCTCGGTGCTCAAGCGCGTATGTGATCTGTATGCGGCCGAAGGCTGGCAGCCCATAGTGGCGCCAGAGCTGGAGTTTTACTTGGTGGCGCGCAACACCGATCCCGATATGCCGCTCACACCACCCGTGGGCCGCTCTGGCCGGGCAGAGACCTCGCGCCAAGCCTACAGCATTGATGCGGTCAACGAATTTGATCCGCTGTTTGAAGACATTTACGATTACTGCGAGAAGATGAATCTCAATGTGGACACGCTCATTCATGAGGTGGGCGCTGGGCAAATGGAGATCAACTTCTTCCACGCCGAGCCGCTGGGGCTGGCAGATGAGGTGTTTTTCTTCAAGCGCACGGTGCGCGAGGCAGCCATGCGCCACGATATGTTTGCCACCTTCATGGCCAAGCCGATTGCTGGCCAGCCCGGCAGCGCCATGCATATTCACCAAAGCATTGTTGACAAAGCCACAGGTCAAAATATTTTCAGCAACGCCGATGGCACGCCCTCTGATCTGTTTTACAACTACATCGGCGGCTTGCAGCGCTATATCCCTGCGTGCATGTCGCTCGTTGCGCCCTATGTGAACAGCTACCGCCGCTTGGCGCGCTTTTCTGCAGCGCCGATCAATATTGAATGGGGGTATGACAACCGCACCGTGGGCATTCGCTCACCGATTTCCAGCCCCGAGGCGCGGCGCGTTGAAAACCGCGTGATCGGCGCTGATGCCAATCCGTATGTGGCCATGGCCATGACGCTGGCCTGCGGCTATTTGGGCATGAAAAAAGCGCTCAAACCC
>JAYVJQ010000458.1:0-3687 GCA_043769055.1 Allobrachymonas sp. | reverse complement strand
TGCTTGAGCAGTAGAACGCCCAGATACGGCACGAAATACACCGACACGACCCAACTGATCAGCAGCGCAATCACCGTCACGCCAAAGATCGCAAAGGTGTATTCACCTGTGAGCGACTTGGCGATACCAATTGGGAGGAAACCTACAGCAGTGATCAACGTGCCCGTTAGCATCGGCATCGCTGTGAGTTCGTAGGCAAAGGTAGCGGCGCGCACCTTGTCGTAGCCCTCTTCCATCTTGCGCACCATCATCTCTACCGCAATGATCGCATCGTCCACAAGTAGCCCGAGCGCGATGATGAGCGAGCCGAGTGAGATTTTGTGCAGCCCCAAGCCGAAATACCACATCGCTAAAAACGTGACGGCCAGCACCAGCGGAATCGTGATGCCAACCACCAAGCCGGGGCGCATATCGAGGTAATAGCGCTTGAAGAAGGGCACATGCTTGCCACGGCTGTGAAATCCAAGCGCGATAAAACTCACCGCGAGCACGATGATCACGGCCTCAATCAGCACCGCGACGAATTCATTCACAGATTTCGCAACCGCTTTAGGCTGATCTTGAATTTGATTGAGCGATGCCCCCAGAGGAAGCGTTCTCTCAATACGATCTGTCGCGATTTTGAGAGCTTTACCCAGCGCGATGATGTCACCACCCTTGGCCATACTGACGCCGAGCACGATCACCTCTTGGCTCGACACCACACCCTTCGCATCGCGATCTGTGCTTCGCACTTTAACTTGCGCAGGATCAATATAGCCACGCTTGATCTCGGCAATATCGCCGAGCTTGATCTGCGCTGCGTTCGCACCTTGCGAACCTGCCCCGCGAATCGGCATGCTTTTGAGCTGCTCCAAATCATTGAACTGCCCGCCCACGCGCACTTGCAAAACATCTTGCGGCGTCGTCATCACACCCGCTGGCTCAATAGCGTTTTGCGCATTGAGCTGCGCAATCACGCTGCTCAAATCCAGCCCCAATTGCGCCAGCCTCTTTTGCGAAATTTCTACGTAGAGTTTTTCATCTTGCTGGCCAAAGAGCTCGACTTTCGACACATCTTTCACGCGCAACAACTGCTGGCGCACGCTATCGGCAAACTCTTTGGCTTGAGCCGGGCTGAAGCCATCCGTTTTGAGCGCATACATCACGCCGAACACATCGCCGAATTCATCGTTAAAAAACGGCCCAATCACGCCTGCGGGCAAGGTGCCGCGAATATCGCCCACCTTCTTGCGCACGCTATACCAAATATTCGGTACATCTTTAGGCGGCCCATTGTCTTTCACCTGAAAAATAATCAGCGCCTCGCCGGGCTTGGCATAGGAGCGAATCTTGTCAGCCAGCGGTACTTCTTGCAGCGTTTTCTCGATCTTGTCGAGCACTTGCTCGCTCACCTGCTGCGCAGTCGCACCCGGATAAAACAAGCGAATCGCCATCACCCGAAAGGTGAAAGGCGGATCTTCATCTTGACCGAGTTGGAAATACGCTGCTGCGCCCAAGAGCAACAACACAACCATCAAATAGCGTGTGAGCGCAGGATGTTCGAGCGCCCATTTAGACAGGTTAAAACGCGAGCTGGGTTGAACTGGAGCGCCCGCCTGCGCGCTAGAAGTGTTGTGAGAATCGGTCATGTTGATCTCACTTCTTTGCTGTGTCTGTGTTCGCGCCTGCAGCTGCGTCACTCTTTACTATTGATTTGATAGCACTCTGCGCAGGTAATACGCCGGCGACCTGCCCTTTTTCATTAAAAACAGTCACTTTAAGACCCGGTGAGAGCACATGAATACCCGCACTCACCACCGCATCGCCCGGCTTCACGCCTGAGGCAATCACCGCTTCGTTGCCATCCGCGGTGGCCACTTGCACATTGACGGGATTGACCGTCATCGTCGTTTTATCAAGCAGCCAAACTTGCGAGACGCCCTGCGCACTTTGCATCAAGCTGCTGGTCGGTAGTTTGATCGCTTGCACGCCTGTTTGCGCTGCGTTGGGGTAGACATACACCGTCGCGCCCAGCGGCAAATTGGCGCCTGCATCCAAGGCCAGCTTCGCTTGATAGGTGCGTGTGAGCGCATCGGCGCTGGCGGCGAGCTCACGAATCTTTCCATTGATGGCGCTTGATGCACCAGACACGGAGGGTTCCGTCCAACTCCGCGCCCGCGCTGTGGTACCGACAGCGACGCTGGAGAGCCTGTCTTCGGGCACGTTAAACACCACATCGCGCGGCCCATCTTGCGCAATGCGCACCACTGGGCTGCCCGGGCTCACCACCTGCCCCACCTCAGCATCTACCGCCGTAACAATGCCCGAGATATCTGCCACCAAATTCGCATAGCCCACTTGGTTGCCACTGCTCGCCAATTGAGCTTGCGCTTGAGCCACTTGAGCCTGCGCCGCTTTGAGTGCCGTCTCGCGCCGCTCCAGCTCCGCGCCGCTGATGAAGTTTTGCTCTTTAAGGCTTTGGAAGCGCTTGAAATCCGCCGCGGCTAAATCCCGATTGGTGGCGGCTGCCGCCAATGCGGCACGCGCTGCATCTGCACCCAACTTGTAATCCTGCGGATCAAGCTGCGCCAAAATCTGCCCCGCTTTCACGCGCTGGCCCACTTCCGCCTGCCGCTTGATGATCTTGCCACCCACCCGAAAGCCCAGCCGCGACTCCACCCGCGCCCGCACTTCGCCTGAGTATTCCTCGCTGGCCGACAAACCGCTTGCACCCACGGTATAAATCTTCACCGCCCGCACAGGCTCTGGGGCTGGGGCGGGTTTGGAGCAGGCTGCAAGCACTGCCAAAGATGCTAGAGTGCTGATCAGCGCTATTTTTTTGATAGCTGCTTGCGCATATTCTTTGCCGGCTACTGGGCGATTGAGCATGTATTTCTCCGAAATGTGGGCTTGAACTGATCTCACCCTGAATACAACCGAGGCAATGGGTGATTAGTTAATGACTGACTGGTTAGTAATTTATCTGATTCGGAAACGCTTGTCAATCACCACGCAGTTGGGGTGCGGCATCCCGTGTCAATTCGAAGATTGCGGTGATTCATCTTCAGCCACCACGCGCGCACTGCGGGAGAAACTAAAGTACGCGCTCGTCCAATCGGCGAGCACCGTGAGCCGATTGCGAAAACCAATCAAGAAATAAATGTGGGCAAACAGCCAGAAAAGCCAAGCGGCTTTTCCCGCAAAGCGCAGCGCGCCCGCGCCCAGCCATTGGGGCAGGGCCAAGTCAACAACAGCCGCATTGCGGCCAATGGTGGCGAGATTGCCATAGTCAGCGTATTGAAAAGCCTGTGTACTTTGCCCCGCCAACCGGCGCAAAACATTTGCCGCTGCGCAGCGCCCCATTTGCTTGGCCGCAGGGGACACGCCGGGAACGGGCACTGGTTTGCCATCCACTTCGCGCATCACGCTGGCCATGTCGCCAATCACGCTCACATGCGGCGCACCTGCAATGCTCAAATCTGGCATCACGCGTACGCGCCCAGCGCGATCGAGCTCGCAGCCGATGCCTGTCATCAGCTGCTGACCTAAAACTGAGGCCGCCACGCCCGCTGCCCAAATGATGGTCTTGCTATTAATTTGATAGCGTTCTGTGCTTATTTCATGACGGCTAACTGCCGATTTATCTTGGAAATAGGGCTGGGAAGATAGGCTTTCTACCTGCACCCCCTGCGCATCCATCTGTGT
>JAYVJQ010000457.1:0-2751 GCA_043769055.1 Allobrachymonas sp. | reverse complement strand
TTTGCCGAGCCTCGCTTCGCCACCGCCATCATTGACGAACGTGATCTGGCCGGATTGGCAGATGCAAACACTGAACTTGATCGCGTTGTCACACGTCTCTTGGAGAGACGCCCAGAGATCAAACTGTTATTTTTGGTCGGATCTTGCCCATCAGAAGTGATCAAGCTAGATTTGGCTCGCGCAGCGTCAAGGCTTTCCGCAAGCTTTTCCCCAAAAGTCCGCGTGCTGAATTACTCTGGCAGTGGGATTGAAACCACTTTTACCCAAGGTGAAGACGCTTGCCTAGCCAGTATGGTACCCGTGTTGCCAAAAGCTGATGAAAGTGCTTCGGCTGATTTATTGGTCGTCGGTAGTCTTGCTGATGTGGTTGAAGACCAATTTGCCCGTTTGTTTAAAAAACTCGGCATGGATAGGGTGCGTTTCTTTCCACCACGCCAAGCCGATGCCTTGCCTGCAATTGGCCCGAATACCCGGTTTTTACTGGCGCAGCCTTTTTTGGCCGACACAGCCAAAGCCTTGGAAGCACGCGGCGCGCAACGCATTGCAGCCCCGTTTCCATTAGGCGTTGAGGGTACAAGCGAATGGATATGGGCGGGAGCTGCTCTGTTTAATGTAGCAAAGAGTCATTTCGATGAAGTGACTGAATCGGCTCGTACACGTGCCATCACTGCAGTCGCACGTCAACGGACACAACTGGTGGGTAAGCGCATCTTCTTTTTCCCCGACTCACAACTTGAAGTTCCTTTGGCTCGGTTTTTATCCCGCGAACTAGGCATGGAGCTGGTCGAAGTAGGCACACCCTATTTGCACCGCCAACACCTTGCAGAGGAACTCGCCTTGCTGCCAGAGGGCACGTTCTTATCAGAAGGCCAGCACGTCGAAAACCAGCTGGATCGCTGCCGCGCAGCCCAGCCGGACATCGTGGTCTGCGGCTTAGGGCTGGCCAATCCGCTGGAGTCTGAAGGTTTGACGACCAAGTGGGCGATCGAGCTGGTATTCACACCCATTCAGGGCTTCGACCAAGCGGCAGATTTGGCCGAGTTGTTTAGCCGCCCTCTCACACGTCGTTTGAAATTGGCGGCATAAACCATGCAACTCACCCTCTGGACATACGAAGGCCCGCCACACGTTGGTGCGATGCGTATTGCTACAGCGATGGAGGAGGTGCATTACGTTCTGCACGCGCCGCAGGGCGATACATATGCGGACCTTTTGTTCACCATGATAGAACGGCTGCCGAAACGCCCGCCTGTTACATACACGACCTTTCAGGCTCGCGACTTGGGTGGTGATACCGCAGAGTTGTTCAAGACTGCAGCACGCGAGGCTTTTGAACGCTTCAAGCCCAATGCCATGCTGGTCGGCGCTTCTTGTACGGCAGAGCTGATTCAGGACGACCCAGGTGGTTTGGCCAAGGCGCTTGATTTGCCAATCCCAGTTGTCGCACTTGAGTTGCCCAGCTACCAACGCAAGGAAAACTGGGGCGCTTCCGAGACTTTCTATCAATTGGTACGCTCGCTGGCGAAGCCAAAAACAGACCGCACTGAGAACGGCCGCAAAAGCTGCAACATTCTTGGACCCACAGCGCTGGGCTTTAGGCATCGCGATGACTTGCGCGAAATCTCCGGTTTGTTAAACCAGCTGGGCGTTGACATCAACGTAGTTGCACCGCTGGGAGCAACGCCTGCGGACATGGCGCGCTTGGGGGATGCGGACTTCAATGTGGTGCTCTACCCTGAAATTGCTTCAGTGGCGGCTCAATGGCTTACCCGCACATTCAACCAGCCCGCCACCAAGATCGTCCCAATTGGCTCAGGCGCAACACGTGACTTCATCCACGAAGTCGCGCAACTGGCGGGTGTCGATGCGAGTAAGGTTTTATCAAGTGCAGATGCCAGAGCCCCTTGGTATGCCAAGTCCGTAGATTCCACGTACTTAACCAATAAGCGCGTTTTTGTGTTCGGCGATGCGACTCATGCTGTAGCTGCCGCCCGTATTGCCAGTCGCGAACTGGGCTTCACAGTCGTTGGCTTGGGCACCTACAGCCGTGAGCATGCGCGCGAGGTGCGAGAAGCCGCCAAACTTTACGGCGTTGAGCCTTTGATCACCGACGATTACTTAGAGGTTGAAGCTAAAGTGGCTGAGCTGCAACCAGAATTGGTGCTGGGCTCGCAAATGGAGCGCCACATTGCCAAACGCTTGGGTATTCCTTGCGCTGTTATTTCAGCCCCAGTTCACGTGCAGGACTTCCCGGCTCGCTATTCACCGCAAATGGGTTTCGAAGGTGCAAATGTGATGTTTGACACTTGGGTGCATCCGCTGATGATGGGCTTGGAAGAGCACTTGATTGGCATGTTCCGGGGCGATGCTGAATTTCATGAAGACGCGAGCCCTTCACATTTAGGCAAATCAGCGGTGTTAAACAAAGCCGCTGCAGAAGTCGAAGCCAGCGAAGCAATCTCAAGCGCTGCAAAGACCTCGGCAGAGGCCATTGAGCATGCAGTTGCAGTATGGGGACAAGACGCCGAAAAAGAATTGAAAAAAATCCCCTTCTTTGTGCGCGGTAAAGCCAAGCGCAACACTGAACAGTACGCCAAAGATATGGGTCTCAAGACCATCACCTTAGAAACACTTTACGATGCCAAAGCTCATTTCAGCCGCTAAGTCTGATGTCGTGCCAATGCGCGTGGTGCTTGTCACTATGGACAGCCATTTGGCCAGCGCTGCTGAGCGCGCTAACCAAGCATTGCG
>JAYVJQ010000456.1:0-2995 GCA_043769055.1 Allobrachymonas sp. | reverse complement strand
AAAATAGCCGTCAAGATACCAATAGCTCAAATCGGGCGCTTGGTTGTAAGCCAGCTTGACGGCGCTGCAAGCCCCGAGCAGGCTTACCGCGATAATCAGGCAAGTGAGGCGCAAAAGAGTTATGAGTTTAGACATCGACATCGTGATCATGGCTGCGGGCAAAGGCACCCGCATGAAAAGCAAACTTCCTAAAGTGTTGCACAAATTGGCAGGGCGCGCCTTGCTAGGGCATGTCCTGTCCACGGCAGCTCAATTGCAGCCGCGCCGCGTGATTCTCATCACTGGCCATGGTGCTATGCAAGTGATAGCATTCAGCGCAGATTTCATGCCGGCAAATGGCTCTTTTTCCTTAAAAACGGTGACGCAAGAACCGCAACTGGGCACGGGGCATGCTGTGCAGCAAGCTGTTCCTGAACTTGGGGAGGATGGCATCGCCCTCATTCTCTCGGGCGATGTGCCGCTCACGCAAGCCAATACCTTGCAAGCATTGATCGCGCAATGCGCAGGGCAACAAATCGCACTGCTCACCCTTGAGCTGGCAAACCCCACGGGCTATGGCCGCATCGTACGCAATGGTGATTCTGTGCAAGCGATCGTGGAGCAAAAAGATGCAAACGATGCCACGAGAAAGATCACGGAAATCTACAGTGGCATCATGGCTGCGCCCACGGCCAAGCTCAGAAAGTATCTCGCGCTTCTGGACGACAAGAACGCGCAAAAAGAGTTTTACCTGACCGATGTTGTGAAGCACGCTGTGGCCGACGGCACGCGCGTCACCGTGCTCAAAATCACGGATGAGCCACAAGTGGCCGGCATCAACAGCCCCGCGCAATTGCAGGAACTTGAGCGCGAATACCAAAAACGCGCGGCCTACCGATTCATGGAGCAGGGTGTGCGCATCGCGGATGCAGCGCGCTTTGATCTGCGCGGCGAATTAACCTGTGGCCAAGATGTGAGCATTGATGTGGGATGCATCTTTGAAGGAACGGTCAAGCTTGGCGATGATGTTCGCATCGGCGCGCATTGCGTGATTGCGAATTGCACGATTGGCGCGGGTGCTGTCATTCATCCGTTTACCCACATCGACGGAGGGCAAGCTGTCGGTTCAAATGCAAATGGCGGCGCAAGCACAGTGCAAGTCGGCGCGGGCGCGATGATTGGCCCGTTTGCTCGGCTGCGCCCAGGTGCAGTGTTGGCTGAAGACGTTCACATTGGTAACTTTGTCGAAGTCAAAAATTCCACCATAGCCAAAGGCTCGAAAGCGAATCACTTGGCCTACCTAGGCGATGCGACTGTCGGCGAACGGGTCAACTACGGCGCAGGCTCAATCACAGCCAACTACGATGGCGTCAACAAGCATCGCACGGTGATTGAAGCCGATGTGCATGTGGGCAGCAATTGCGTCTTGGTCGCGCCCGTCAAAATTGGCGCGGGCGGCACGATTGGCGGCGGCTCAACGATCACCAAAGATACGCCGCCGGGCGCGCTCAGCGTGGCGCGTGGCAAACAAACGTCGATTGAGAATTGGCAGCGGCCTACCAAGAAGTAATTTTAGATAAATTCGGTGTGTAGCCGGCGTATTTACTGCGCAAAATGCTATAAAAACAATAGCAAATTAGTTCACGATGCCAACCTGTCGTAGCCCCATCTTTTGCGCCAGTGCCGTCATGGAGACGACCAATGCGTAGGGCGTATTCGGCTCTGGCGTGATGTGAATCTCTGGTTGCTGAATCCGTGCTGCAGCCTCTTTCAAGCGAGCATCCAGCGTGGCCACTTCGCTGATCAGCTCGCCATCCCAGCGCACAAAACCATTGGCATCAATTTGCACACGAATCAATTTGGGCTGCGCTTGTATTCCCTTTGATGGCATATCAAGCGGCACAGAATGCAATTGCTGGGGAATAGTGATGATGAGCATCACGATCAGCACGAGCAACACATCAATCAGCGGCGTGGTGTTCATTTCCACCATGGGCTGGGCCTGGGCTTTTTGCGCGGAGGGGTTGTAAAGGCCAGAGGGGTAGAGCTTCATGGCTTGGCCTTTTGTAAGGAAGCTGCTCGATCTTGGGGAGATTGCTCGGTCAGCAGACTGATCTTTGCCCAACCCAGACCTTGTGCCATATCAATCACTGGTGCGACGGATGAATACGGCGCTGCGCCGTCAGCGCGGATGTGAAGCTGCACGCGATTCGTATCACTGCCCACGACTGACACCGCGATAGAGAGCTCTTGCACATTAGCGGCTGGCGTGTTGTTGAGCGCTAAATTACCTGCTGCGTCAATGCTGATGATGACGTAATCACCACTGGTGTCTTGGCTCTGAGCGGTTTGCACAGGCAGCTTGAGATTGACGCTGGCGCTGACCACGGGCACGGTGAGCAAGAAGATGATGAGCAGCACGAGCATCACATCCACCAAAGGCGTGGTGTTGATTTCGGCGAGCCAGCTTTCGTTGTCGTTATCGTCATCGTCATCGGGATGATGCAGTGAGAGTGCCATTTACTTTTCCTCGTGTATTTCTGTGGCAAGCAGCACAATATGCAGCTTCGCGCCAAAGCTGCGCATGCTCTCCATGGCGAGTTTGTTTTTGCGCAGCAGCCAGTTGTAGCCAAACACGGCGGGCACGGCGACCGCCAAGCCAATCGCCGTCATGATGAGCGCCTCGCCCACCGGGCCGGCCACGCGATCAATCGAAGCTTGGCCGCTAGCGCCGATTTTGATAAGCGCAGAATAAATCGCCCAGACTGTGCCGAAGAGGCCCACGAAGGGCGCCGTTGAACCAATCGTTGCTAGTAACGCAAGGCCAACTTGCATGCGCGTTTGCACGCTGCTGAGCGCGCTCTCAATCGCACGGATGAGCCAAGTGTCATAGTCCACGCGCGGCTTGAGGGCGGCGTATTGGCGCACAGCATCTGCGCCGCTATCGCTGACGAATTTGAGCGGATTGTCAACACTGAGCCTAGTCAAGTTGGCGCTGACAGCAGAGATATTGTCA
>JAYVJQ010000455.1:0-8144 GCA_043769055.1 Allobrachymonas sp. | reverse complement strand
TGGTTTGCTTTCCTGCGCTTGTTCTGCGATGCCTTATTAACGCCGCTCAGTATCTGGAGGTTGTTGGGGATTTCACGGTGATTTATAGAAATGCCCTTCAGTTAAATCGAACGAATCATGATGTTCTTGCTATTTTGGATCTGTGGAAAAATTTTTGAGCTGGGCTACAGAGCACCAAGAGTTTCTGATGCAAACTTGGAAGGAGTTGAACTCGTGAGTCAAGATCATTTCATCATCCGCCGCCTGAAGGCTTTGGACGGACAACGCCTCGCATTGGAATACGCTGACGGCGAGAAGTTTGAGGTGTCTATTGCGCCGATTGCTGGGCGCTACAAGCTGATCAAGCCCTTGCTAGATGTTGCAGTTTTCAAAACGGCCACCATCGTGCCGGGCGGGTTCGCCCTGCGCTGGGTGGATGATGACAATTTGGAGCTAGCTGCGGACAATCTTCGCGCCCGCGCCATCGAGCAATCTGGCCAGTATTCGCATGAATTTCTGTGGAATTGGATGCATCAGCATCAATTCACACTCGATGCGGCTGCAAACGCCCTTGGTTTGTCGCGCCGTATGATTGCCTACTACCGCAGTGGCGAAAAACCCTTGCCCACCACGGTGGCGCTGGCTTGCCATGGCTACGATGCATTGGCGGTGAAGGCAGCCTGATTAAAAAAGGCCCGTATTTTGAGAGTAACTGCCCGAATTTGACACAGCCTCAAAATCTGTGGCATAATTCAAGGCTTCGCGCAAATTGCGTGGGTGAGGGCAATAAGTCATCATTCAAGCAAGAAGCGCAATCCGCCCAACCGAAGCGAGTGCTGCAAAGTGCTTTCAACGACGGGCCCAAGACTGCTTTCGATTCTGTGCATGGTGCACAGCGTTGAAAACAAGTTGGGAAGAATTTGACATGATCCAAACTGAATCTCGACTCGACGTTGCTGACAACACGGGTGCAAAATCCGTGTTGTGCATCAAGGTGCTCGGTGGCTCCAAGCGCCGCTATGCATCTGTGGGCGACGTTATCAAAGTAAGCATTAAAGAAGCTGCGCCACGTGGCCGCGTGAAAAAAGGCGAAATCTACAACGCTGTTGTGGTTCGTACTGCCAAAGGCATTCGCCGTGGTGATGGCTCTTTGGTGCAATTCGATGGCAACGCGGCTGTGTTGCTCAATGCCAAGCTGGAGCCTATCGGCACCCGCATCTTTGGCCCCGTGACCCGTGAACTCCGTACTGAGAAGTTCATGAAGATCGTGTCCCTGGCACCTGAAGTGCTGTAAGGAGTAGCGCATGAATAAACTTCGCTCAGGCGACGAAATTATCGTCATCGCAGGCCGCGACAAAGGCAAGCGTGGCAAGATTACGGCGCGTAAAGATGAAACGCATTTGGTGGTTGAGGGCATTAACCTCGTTAAAAAACATACCAAACCCAATCCTATGAAAAACACCACGGGCGGTATTGTTGAAAAGGTTATGCCGATTCACCAGTCCAATGTGGCCATTTTCAACAGTGCATCCGGCAAGGCCGATCGCGTAGGCTTCAAAGTAGAGGGCGACAAAAAAGTTCGCATCTACAAGTCCAGCGGCGCTGAAATCAAAGCAGCTTGAGGTACAACATGGCACGTTTCAAGCAACACTATCTCGATAAAGTCGCTCCCGAACTGATGGCCAAGTTCGGCTACAAGTCCATCATGGAAGTTCCGCGCATCACCAAAATCACGCTCAACATGGGTGTGGGTGAAGCCGTAGCAGACAAAAAGGTGATGGACAACGCCGTGGGCGACATGACCAAAATTTCTGGCCAAAAACCAGTCGTCACCAAAGCTCGTAAGGCAATCGCAGGTTTCAAAATCCGCGAACAATTGCCTATTGGCTGCATGGTGACCCTGCGTGGCGAGCACATGTATGAGTTCTTAGATCGCTTCGTCACCGTGGCTCTGCCGCGTGTGCGCGATTTCCGTGGTGTATCGGGTCGCGCCTTTGATGGCCGCGGCAACTACAACATCGGCGTGAAAGAGCAAATCATTTTCCCCGAGATCGAGTACGACAAAGTTGATGCCGTGCGTGGTCTGAACATCAGCATCACAACGACCGCGAAATCCGATGACGAGTGCAAAGCACTGCTCACCGGCTTCCGTTTCCCGTTCAAGAACTGATAAGGATTGAGAAAACCATGGCTAAAGCAGCACTCATCCAGCGCGAACTCAAGCGCGATAAATTGGCCGCCAAGTTCGCCAAGAAGTATGCCGAATTCAAGGCAACCGCTTCTGACGTGAGCAAATCGCCCGAAGAACAAATGGCCGCGCGTTTGGGCTTGAATAAGCTCCCACGCAATGCCAATCCCCACCGCCAGCGTAACCGCTGCAGCATTACGGGCCGTGCGCGCGGAACCTACAGTCAATTTGGCTTGGGTCGCATGAAGGTTCGTGAGATGGCATTTGCCGGTGAAATCCCTGGCATGACCAAGGCCAGCTGGTAAGCGTAAGGAAAACAAAACATGAGCATGAGTGATCCTATCGCCGACCTCTTGACGCGCATTCGTAATGCGCAGATGGTCGCCAAAACTTCCGTGTCGCTGCCAGCCTCCAAGCTGAAAGTGGCCATCGCCCAGGTCTTGAAAGACGAAGGCTACATCGACGGCTTCAAAGTGAATGCCAACGATGGAAAGTCTGAGCTTGAAATCGCCCTGAAATATTATGCTGGTCGCCCTGTGATCGAGCGTCTGGAGCGCGTCAGCCGCCCCGGTCTGCGCGTCTACAAAGGCTCTGGTGCCATCCCTCAAGTCATGAACGGCTTGGGCATCGCCATCGTTACCACCCCGCAAGGCGTGATGACGGATCGCAAAGCACGCGCCACCGGCGTGGGCGGCGAAGTGCTGTGCTATGTGGCCTAACGCGAAGGAGTAAAAGAATATGTCCCGCGTAGGAAAAATGCCCGTCACCGTGCCAGCAGGCGTGGAAGTGACGATTGCTGCCGACAAGATCAGCGTCAAAGGCTTGGGTGGCACATTGGCCATCGCTGCTAATGCACTGGTCACTGTCAAAAACGAAGCCGGCAAACTCAGTTTTGCTCCCGCTAATGAGTCCCGCGAAGCCAATGCCATGAGTGGCACGATTCGCCAGCTCGTGAACAACATGGTCACCGGCGTGACCAAGGGCTTCGAGAAGAAACTCAATTTGGTTGGCGTGGGCTACAAAGCTGCCGCCTCCGGTGCTAAGCTGAATCTGGCTGTGGGTTACTCTCATCCTGTCAACTTTGAAATGCCCTCTGGCATCACCGTTGCAACCCCTCTCCCCACCGAAATCATCATCAAAGGTGCTGATCGTCAACGTGTGGGTCAAATCGCCGCTGAAATCCGGGCCGTGCGTCCCCCTGAGCCTTACAAAGGCAAAGGCATCCGTTATTCGGATGAAAAGATCACGATCAAGGAAACTAAGAAGAAATAAGGAGTGCAAACATGTTGAACAAAAAAGAACAACGTTTGCGCCGTGCGCGTCAAACCCGTATCCGTATCGCCACCCAAGGCGTTGCTCGTCTGTCGGTCAATCGCACCAACACACACATTTACGCTCAAGTCATCTCTGGCGACGGCGCAAAGATCTTGGCTTCTGCCTCTACGGCTGAGGCAGGTGTGTCCAAAGAGTTGGGTGGTAAATGCAGCAATGCAGCCGCAGCAACCGCAGTGGGCAAACTCATTGCTGAAAAAGCAAAAGCAGCTGGCGTAGAAAAAGTTGCGTTTGATCGCGCTGGCTTTGCCTATCACGGCCGAGTGAAAGCACTGGCAGAAGCGGCACGCGCAGCTGGTCTGCAGTTCTAAGCACACCGATAAGCGAGAAATATATGGCTAAATTGCAAGCAAATACTCCCGCAGCAGGCCCAGAAGACGGCATGCGCGAAAAGATGATCGCGGTTAACCGCGTCACCAAGGTGGTGAAGGGTGGTCGTATTCTCGGCTTCGCTGCACTCACTGTGGTGGGTGATGGAGATGGTCGCATCGGCATGGGCAAGGGCAAATCAAAAGAAGTGCCAGTGGCTGTGCAAAAAGCAATGGAGCAAGCACGTCGCGGCATGCTCAAGTGCTCCCTTAAAAATGGCACTTTGCATCACCGTGTTTACGGTCAGCATGGCGCATCCAATGTCATGATGTCTCCCGCTCCAAAGGGCACGGGCATCATCGCTGGTGGCCCGATGCGCGCTGTGTTTGAAGTCGTCGGCATCACCGACATCGTGGCAAAAAGCCACGGCTCCACCAACCCTTACAACCTCGTTCGTGCAACGCTCGACGCGCTCAAGAAATCCACCACCGCAGGCGCAATTGCTGCCAAGCGTGGTAAGAGCGTTGAAGATCTGTTTGTTTGATTGGAACGATCATGACAACACAATCTAAAGTCAAAGTCCAACTTGTGCGCAGCCCGATTGGCTGCAAAGAATCCCATCGCGCCACTGTGCGCGGCTTGGGTCTGCGCAAGATCAACTCTACCTATGAACTTGAAGACACGCCCGCAGTGCGCGGCATGATCAACAAGATCGCCTATCTGGTCAAGGTGCTCTAATGCAACTCAATACCATTTCTCCTGCTGATGGCTCGAAAAAAGCACGTCGTCGCGTCGGTCGCGGCATCGGCTCTGGCTTGGGTAAAACCGCTGGCCGTGGTCACAAAGGTCAAAAATCCCGCTCGGGTGGCTACCACAAAGTCGGCTTTGAAGGCGGTCAAATGCCTTTGCAGCGTCGCTTGCCCAAGCGCGGTTTCAAATCGCACAAGTTGGCTTTCAATGCTGAAATCACGTTGACTAAGCTCGAAAATCTTGGCTTGGCTGAAGTCGATATGCTCAGTTTGAAGCAGGCTGGTTTAGTCAGCGAGATGATCAAGGTTGTCAAAGTCATCAAAGCTGGCACGCTCACCAAATCTGTCAAGCTCAGTGGCATTGGCGCTACTGCTGGTGCAAAAGCTGCCATTGAAGCCGCTGGCGGCTCTGTAGCAGAATAATTTTTGCAGAATAATTGTTGAAAGTCTTGTTGTAGTGGCAACCAATCCCGCACAAATTGCAAAAACTGGCAAGTTCGGCGACCTGCGTCGTCGGCTCGTGTTTTTGTTATTGGCACTGGTGGTGTATCGCATCGGTGCGCATATTCCTGTGCCCGGCATTGATCCGTCGCAACTCAAGGCTTTGTTCCAAGGTCAGCAGGGCGGCATCCTGAGCTTGTTCAACATGTTCTCGGGTGGTGCTCTTTCTCGCTTCACGATTTTTGCCTTGGGCATCATGCCCTACATCTCCGCTTCGATCATCATGCAGCTTTTGAGCTATGTGGTGCCTACATTCGAGCAGATGAAGAAAGAAGGCGAATCAGGTCGCCGCAAGATTACACAATACACCCGCTACGGCACGCTAGGCTTAGCGATATTCCAATCCCTTGGCATTGCTTTGGCTCTGGAAGGTTCGGCTGGCTTGGTATTGCAACCTGGTTTTGGCTTCCGTATGGCCACTGTAGTTAGCTTGACCGCAGGTACGATGTTTCTGATGTGGCTCGGTGAGCAAATCACTGAGCGTGGCTTAGGCAACGGTATTTCGATTCTGATTTTTGCAGGTATTGCTGCAGGCTTGCCCGGCGCGATTGGCGGTTTGCTCGAGCTGGTACGCACAGGTGCGATGAGTATCATTGCGGCGATCATTATTGTGGCGCTTGTGGTTCTGGTAACGTATTTTGTGGTGTTTGTTGAGCGCGGCCAGCGCAAGATTTTGGTCAACTATGCGCGTCGCCAAGTTGGCAATAAAGTGTATGGTGGTCAATCTTCGCATCTGCCACTTAAGCTCAACATGGCTGGCGTGATTCCTCCTATTTTTGCATCCAGCATTATCTTGTTGCCTGCAACGGTGGTGAGCTGGTTCAGCACCGGTGATTCGATGCGTTGGCTCAAGGATATTTCCGGCATGCTCACGCCCGGTCAGCCCATCTACATCATGTTTTACGCAGCAGCGATTATTTTCTTCTGCTTCTTCTACACAGCCTTGGTGTTCAACAGCCGCGAGACGGCCGATAACCTCAAGAAGAGTGGCGCATTCATTCCTGGCATTCGCCCGGGTGATCAAACCGCTCGCTACATCGATAAAATTTTACTGCGCTTGACTTTAGTTGGCGCTGCATACATCACGGCAGTTTGTTTGCTGCCTGAGTTCTTGATATTGAAATACAACGTCCCGTTCTACTTCGGTGGAACTTCTTTACTCATTATTGTGGTGGTGACGATGGACTTTATGTCTCAAGTTCAAAACTACATGATGAGCCAGCAGTATGAATCACTGCTGAAAAAGGCCAACTTCAAAACCTCCTGATCGGTGTTGATGGAGCTGTAGAAAAATGGCTAAGGACGATGTGATTCAGATGGCAGGTGAAATTGTGGAAAACCTCCCCAATGCCACCTTCCGAGTGAAGTTAGAGAATGGGCACGTCGTGCTCGGGCATATTTCAGGCAAGATGCGCATGCACTACATTCGCATCCTGCCCGGTGATAAGGTCACCGTCGAGTTGACACCTTACGATTTGACGCGGGCACGCATTGTGTTCCGCGCCAAGTAATTGGATTGATTTAGAGTTTTAGGAGAATGACATGAAAGTTTCGGCTTCGGTCAAGAAAATTTGCCGCAATTGCAAAATCATCCGCCGCAAGGGCGTGGTTCGCGTGATCTGTACAGATCCGCGCCACAAACAGCGCCAAGGTTGATTTTTTAGTATCCGACAGAAAGTTTAGAGGACTGGTATGGCACGTATCGCTGGTATCAACATTCCGCCGCACCAACATGCTGAGATTGGCCTGACCGCCATTTTCGGTATTGGGCGCACCACCGCACGCAAAATTTGCGAGGCCACTGGCATCGCTTATTCCAAGAAGGTGAAAGATTTCACCGATGGCGATCTGGAAAAGATTCGTGATGCCATCGCTGGCATCACCATCGAAGGCGATCTGCGCCGCGAGACGACCATGAACATCAAGCGTTTGATGGACATCGGTTGCTACCGTGGGTTTCGTCATCGCCGTGGCTTGCCAGTGCGTGGTCAGCGTACCCGCACCAACGCGCGTACCCGCAAGGGCCCGCGTCGTGCAGCGCAGTCGCTCAAGAAATAAAGCCTAAGAGAGAACACATATGGCTAAACAGCAAGCTTCCGCCGCCGCCGCAACTACCCGTGTGCGCAAAAAAGTCCGCAAAAATATTGCTGACGGTATTGCCCACGTGCATGCATCGTTTAACAACACCATCATCACGATCACCGATCGGCAAGGTAATGCCTTGTCGTGGGCATCGTCCGGTGGTCAGGGCTTCAAAGGCTCGCGCAAATCAACCCCGTTCGCAGCTCAGGTAGCTTCCGAGCAGGCCGGTCGCGCCGCCATGGAGCAAGGAATCAAGAACCTCGATGTCGAGATCAAAGGTCCAGGCCCAGGTCGTGAGTCGTCGGTTCGCGCATTGGGCGCATTGGGTATTCGCATCACCTCGATCCGTGACGTGACCCCTGTGCCGCACAACGGTTGCCGCCCACAGAAGCGTCGACGCATCTAATTCGTTCCCGGCCTGAAGCCGCGTCTCGTGCTGCAAAGCATGATCGCGGCTTTGGCTATAATAGAGGGTTACGCCGTCTATCGGTAAAAACCCGAAAGCCCACCGCCAAAGTGCAATCTGATTGATATGGATTGAAATTTTTGGCTCCTGTAGCCAGTCCTACAGCAGTTAACTCAAAAGGAAAATTCAAGTGGCACGTCTCTTAGGCCCCAAGGCCAAACTCTCCCGCCGCGAAGGCACTGATTTGTTCTTAAAGAGCGCTCGCCGCGCGATTGCAGACAAGGCAAAATTTGATTCCAAGCCAGGCCAGCATGGCCGCACCAGCGGTCAGCGCACGTCTGATTTCGGCTTGCAATTGCGCGAGAAGCAAAAAGTCAAGCGCATGTACGGTATTTTGGAGCGTCAGTTCCGCCGCTACTTTGAAGAAGCTGATCGCCGCCGTGGCAACACGGGTGCGAATCTGTTGTTCCTGTTGGAAACCCGCTTTGATAACGTGGTCTATCGCATGGGTTTTGCCTCGACCCGCGCCGAAGCGCGTCAACTGGTTTCGCATAAAGCCATGCTGGTCAATGGCAAGGCCGTGAACATTCCGTCCATG
>JAYVJQ010000454.1:0-3299 GCA_043769055.1 Allobrachymonas sp. | reverse complement strand
GCTGTGCGATCCGGGTCACCTGCAATCATTTGCTTGCGCCGCATCAGCGCAAACGCTCTGTCGTCTGGATGCAGCAAATTCACCGATTGCACACCGCTTAGCTGCTCTTCCGACAAGCCAAACAAGCGCTGCGCCGCTGGATTGGAATACACCACCACGCGATCCAAAATGAAAAGCGCGCTTTGATCGGAGTTATCCACCAACATGCGGTAGCGTGCTTGCGAACGCAGCAGCGCATCGTTCATCGTCGTCAGTTGGCTGATATCACGCACCACCGCCACGGATGCCATCTGGCCATTGACCATCACGCCGCGCCCTGAAATCTCTGCACTGATCAAGTGGCCATCGGCGTGCGGCAATTGCGCAGGATAGGTGGTGTCTCTGCCTAAATGCATGTGCTTTTGTGCATAAGCCCGGTCTTTCTCTTGAAACAGATGGCTGGCTGGCATGCCAATCAGCGCATGGCGATCTTTGCCCAACATATTGAGAAAGGCATCATTGCAATCAAAAATCACACCCGCGCGATAAAACACCACGCCTTCGGTACCGGCCTCAATAAAACGCTGCGCGCGCTCCTCGCTCTCGCGCATGGCTTGCTGAGCGCGATACTGCTCCGTCACGTCGTCAATAAACACGAAGCCGCCAAAGATCTCGCCGTTTTGCAGCACATTGGGCACGATGTGCACTTCAATCCACTGCGCGCTAGATGTATTGGGCTTGGTCTCACGCACATAACGCACCGCCTTGCCGGACAAGACTTGCTTCGTGTGCGGCTCAATCTCCGCCCATGCCGCCTCGCCCACAATATCTCGCGTGTGCTTGCCCAATATTTGCGGCACGGTACTGTTAAATGCCTTGGCATAAGCGTGGTTGGCATACACACAGCGGCTGCTCGTGTCAAAGTAGCTCACCATCGCCTTGAGATGATCTAGGAGCAGTTGCAGCTGCTCGATCCTCAAATCAGGAATGCCCGGCTTGATCGTCGCTGGATAACCATGAATCGCTGAAATACCAGACTTGTATGATGTCATCAAAATAGTCTAACACTGCATCATTAATCCAAGGCGCACAACATAAGGTTTGGTATGTATCGTATTTTGGTCGTTGAAGACGAAGAAGACATCCGCAAGAATATTGAGCGCCTGCTTAAGCTGGAGGGCTATGAAGTCGCCACAGCACCCAATGGCGAGCATGGCTTTGTGATCGCGCGCTCAATGCTGCCCGACATCATCGTCACTGACGTCAATATGCCCATCATGGATGGCTGCGCGATGCTAGACGCGATTCGCCACCATCCTGAATTGGATCGCTGTATTGTGATCATGCTCACTGCAGCTGCTGACCGTGACAGCATGCGAAGGGGCATGCGATTGGGCGCCGATGATTACCTGACCAAACCCTTTCGCCGCGAAGAACTGCTTGATGCGATTTCATCGCAATTGAGAAAGCGCGAGCGCTTCAACCGTGACAAAAGCGATGCCGTTGCGCAAGCCACCGCACTGACTGAAGAGCGGACGCGAGAGCATTTTCGCGCTCAGTTTGCCCAAAGCAGTGATCAAACTTCTGATTTTTTCAGCTCGTCATTTGATAGCAAAAATTCCAGCTTTGGGGCGGGCTTGCCGCTTGAGAGCGCTCATGTGCAAACAATCCAAGCGACGGTGCTGTTTGCCGACATTCGAAACTTCACGACCATGGCAGAGCGCTTATCGGCCGCCGAGCTCGCAGCCCTTCTCGGGCGCTATTTTGAGTTGGCCTGCAGGCCTGTTGTGGCCTTTCGCGGCACCCATTTGAAAATGCTCGGCGATGGGCTGCTGGCATTGTTTGAAGATGATGCGAGCGCTGGCGATGAGGCGCTCTCTTCTAGCCAAAGCGCGCTGGCAGCCGCGCTAGGTATGCAAGAGGCCTTGGGCAGCTTCAGAGGGTGGTTTGAGGAACAATATGGCAAGCGCGGCCTGCCGGCTTTTAGCGTTGGTATTGGTCTGCACAGCGGCGAGGTGACGCTCAGCCGCTTGGGCGGTATGGATTCCCCGGAAATCACGGCCTTAGGGGACTGCGTCAACATCGCTTCTCGCTTGCAAGCGGTTGGCAAAAATTTGGGTTGGCTGGTCGTTGCGAGTATGGACACGGCTCAGCTCGCTGGCCAGCGCCTGCGGATCGGGCGGCAAGAGCTGGTGTCGCTGCGTGGACGAGAAAAACCGGTCGCTGCTTGCGAGGTCCTGGGCATGTCTGCTGTACGCTCTTTACAACAAACCCACGCACCGCTTAAACATGATGCGAATGCACTGCAGGCCGCGACCGAGAAAAATTCACAATTCACGGCGCGCGCGGCCAAAGAGGCCTTAAAGGAATCGCTAGGGCATTTGCAATCGGGCAGCTTTCAAAGCATGCAGCAAAGCTTTCGCGGCTACCAAATTGTGCGCAAGCTGGGTGAAGGCGGCATGAGCGATGTGTATTTGGCCTATTCAGCCGCGCAAAAAAGCGAGGTCGTGCTCAAGGTGCTGCGCACCTCGGTCTCGAACGACGCGGAAATGCTACGCCGCTTCATTCAAGAATATGCGGTGCTGGGCAATCTCACGCATCACCATGTTTCGCGTATTTTTGACCAAGGCTTTACCGACGACTACGCCTACATCGCCATGGAATACCTGAGCGGCGGGACGCTTAGGGAAGAAATTCGTCAGCGCGGCACGCCGGGCAATCTGCTCACCGGCTCGCCCGCGTTCGTTCATGGCCGCGTGATCGATTTATTGCGCCAAATCACCAGCGCATTGAATGCGATTCACAAACTGGGCTTGGTGTATCGCGATCTCAAGCCCGAGAATTTGATGTTTAGGCGCGAGGGCGCAGAGTTGGTGCTAGTCGATTTTGGCATCGTCAAAAATATTGGCGATCACACTGGTTCAATCTTGCCTGAGAGCATGGTGAGCACCGAACATGGACAGATCATTGGCACGCCGTATTACGTGAGCCCTGAACAAGCCACTGGTCATGAGGTCACGAGCCGCAGCGATTTTTACAGTTTGGGCGTGATGCTCTTTGAGCTGCTCACTGGGTCTCGGCCCTTCAAAGGGGACTCCCTGAACGAACTGCTGGCGCGTCATGTGCACGCCGAGATTCCGCGTCTGCCCCCCGAACACGCCATCTTTCAAACCCTCCTTGAAAACTTGATGGCCAAGCGAGCCGATGATCGGCCCTCCGATGCGTTTGTCATTTGGCAGGGCTTAGATAGCTTGGCGAAGGAGACAGGCAATCTGCCCGTCGTCCGGCTCGATTAAATCTTCCCCGTTTTGTTCAGGCCG
>JAYVJQ010000453.1:0-4235 GCA_043769055.1 Allobrachymonas sp. | reverse complement strand
TAGCACTCCGAGCTTATTTCATAACGGCTAACTGCCCAAAAAGCTTTAAAAATATCAAAAAAAGCTTATCCCAGCTTCTTCACCATCACCTGGCTCTTGCGATCCCAGTTGTATTTGCGTTTACGTGCCTCGGGCAGCCACTCGGGCTCCACCTGCACGAAGCCGCGTTTGATGAACCAATGCATGGTGCGTGTGGTGAGCACGAAGATGCTTTGAATGCCCTGCGCTTTGGCGCGCTGCTCGACATGCTTCAAGAGCTTATCGCCATCGCCTTGGCCTTGCACCTGCGGGCTCACGGTGAGCGCGGCCATCTCAGCAGTGTTTTTCTCAGGGTAGGGGTAGAGCGCCGCGCAGCCGAAAATCACGCCATCGTGCTCGATGATGCTGTAGTTGCCCACATCGCGCTCAATCTCGGTGCGGTCGCGCTTGACGAGCGTGCCGTCTTTCTCAAAAGGCTCAATGAGTTGCAAAATGCCGCCCACATCATCACTGGTGGCCTCGCGCAAGCTCTCCAGCTTTTCATCGACCACCATGGTGCCAATGCCATCGTGCACATAAACTTCTAGCAGCAGCGCGCCATCGGTGGCAAACGGCAAAATATGGCTGCGCTCCACGCCGCTCTTGCATGCGCGCACGCAATGCTGCAAGTAAAAAGCGGTATCGGTGGGCAGTTGCGCACTGGGCAAGGCTGCGAGTAACTTCTCAGCAGCAGCCAGCGGCAGCTCGGTGTCAATCGGGTTGTCTTCGCTGATCGGCTGGGTGGCATCTAAAGCAATGCCAGCAATCTCGGTGAGGAAAATCAATTTATCGGCTTGCACGGCGGTGGCTACAGACGTGGCCACTTCTTCCATCGTGAGGTTAAACGCCTCTCCAGTAGGCGAATAGCCAAAAGGCGAGAGCAGCACCATGGCGCCCATGTGCAGCGCCTGCTTGATGCCCTGCGTATCGACCTTGCGCACCAAACCGCTGTGCTGAAAATCCACGCCATCGATGATGCCCACAGGCCGTGCCGTGATGAAATTGCCCGAGATCACGCGCACCGTAGAGCCCGCCATTGGCGTGTTGGGCAGGCCTTGGCTGAATGCTGCTTCAATCTCAAAACGCAATTGCCCCGCAGCCTCCTGCGCGCAATCAAGCGCCACGCCATCGGTGATGCGCATGCCATGTGAATACTTAGGTTGATGACCTTTGGCCAAAAGCTGCTCATTGACCTGCGGACGAAAACCGTGAACGAGAACGATCTTTACCCCCATGCTCTGAATCAACGCCAAATCCTGCGCAATCAAATGCAGCTTGCCCGCCGCAATGGCCTCCCCACACACTGCCACCACAAAGGTCTTGCCCCGATGCATATGGATATACGGCGCCACGGAGCGAAACCAAGGCACGAAAGTGAAATTGAAGACGGTGGACATGGGCGCTATTTTGGCAGTAGTTTGTTGAGCGCCATTTTCTCAGCCCGCCGCACAGCACCTTTCGATTTTTCATGCTTGCTTGTGGCTAATTTGGCGCGACTGCCCGCTGCCGCTTGCAAGATGGGATTGCGTGGCTTGGGTATTTGAATGACCAAAGGTGCTGGTTTGGCGATTTTTGAGATTTTGGGCATGAATCGGGCGATTTTAAAAGCGAAGATACCGTCCAATCGCCGCGCGTTACATTGTTGATGAGTTGAATTGCTATCAATGAATCAAAATGATATCATTGCCATCAGTTTAAAGGAGCGCCATCATGCCTGCCGTCACCGTCCGCAACATCCCCGATGCCACCCACCGCGCCCTGCGCCTGCGCGCCGCCCAAGCAGGGCGCAGCACGGAGGCTGAGATTCGCTATATTTTGGAGGAGGCCGTTCAACTTGACGATATGCCCGCCGATGCGGCAGGAAAAAAAATTGGGCTGGGCACGATGATTCATCAAATGGCAATGAAGTACGGTGGCTTTGATTTGGAGCTACCTGTGCGCAACCAAGAGCCGCCACGACACGCCGTATTTGAATAGCTTGCGTGAATCTCATGCTGATTTTGGATACAAATGTCATTTCCGAGCTGATGCGCTCGCAGCCTGACCCCGTTTTCTTGCAATGGTTCGATGCACAAGACGCCCGTCGTTTCACGACGACAAGTATCAATTGGGCAGAGCTGAAAGTCGGGGTCAATCGGCTACCAGAAAGTAAGCGCAAAACAGGGTTAGCGATGGTATTGCAAGAAATTCATGCCCGAGTTTTGCGCAACGGCATCTTGGCTTTTGACGAGGCCGTTGCAGAGTGTTGGGCGCAATTGATCGCTGAATTAGAAGCCCGTGGCCAGCCGATTGGATTCGCTGATTCACAAATAGCGGCAATTGCGTTGATGCATGGCCATAGCGTCGTGACTCGCGATGTCAAACCATTTATCGCGGCGGGATTGAATGTGGTGAATCCTTGGGATTGAGTTTGCGCTAGCGCAAGGGTGCGTGTTGGTGACGAGCAATGTGCGGGAGTTTGAGAGGGTTAGTGGGTTGGCGATTCAGAATTGGGTTGAGTGAATACTCTATTAAAACGATATACAATTAATTATGTACTACACGGTCATAGAAACTGCGATATTTTTGAAATCTGCTGAGAAGATTTGGAGTTTGGATGAACGTGAAGAGTTTGTGGATTGGATTGCTGAGAATCCCGACGCTGGCGATGTGATCAAAGGCGTAGCGCCGCTGCGCAAAGTTCGCTGGAAGCGGCAGGGTACTGGCAAAAGCGGTGGCGCTCGGGTGATTTACTTCAATCGCTTAAAAAACGGCGATATCGTATTGCTCTATGCATATCCGAAATCTGTGAATGACAATTTGAGTGCTGAAGAGTTAAAAGCCCTGAAATCTTTGGAGTTAGACCATGACTAAATCTGCTGCCCCATCCACCTTTGCGCATGACCTGATGGAATCAATTGCGCAGGCCAAGCGTGGTGAGTTTGCGCGAGTTCACACGCCTGAAGAAATTGCACAGCGCGTGGCTCTTCGCAAAGCCGGGCGACCCGTAGGCAGCAAACAAGCCGTGACTAAAAAAGCAATTTCACTCCGCATTGCGCCTGACACCTTAGAGTTGCTGCGCAGCACGGGGAAAGGCTGGCAAACCAGGGCGGCTGAGGCGCTGGAGCGGCATGCGCGCAGGGTGGCGGAGCAAAGCCTATCGGCTTAAGAGCGTTGAGACTATTTCACTTTCCTCGGCGGCAACCCCGTATGCTGAGTCAATATCGTTCCCGCCTTCGGCTGCGCCACGCCCGTTGAAGTCCGCCCCTTGGTTTTCTGCCCCGGTGTAAACGAGTTTTTCTTTCTAGCACTCACATAAGCGCCATCCGTGATGGGCTGAAATGCAGGAATGAGGTGGTGTTTGCCGTTGCCGATGAGGTCTGCTCTGCCCATCGCTTTCAAAGCTTCGCGCAGCAAGGGCCAATTGTTTGCATCGTGATAACGGAGAAAGGCTTTGTGGAGGCGGCGGCGTTTGTCGCCTTTGACGATGTCGACTGATTCTGAATCGCGGCTGACTTTGCGCAGGGGGTTTTTCTGGCTGTGGTACATCGCGGTGGCGGTGGCCATGGGCGATGGGTAGAAGGTTTGCACTTGGTCGGCGCGGAAACCGTTTTTCTTGAGCCACACCGCTAAGTTCATCATGTCTTCATCGCGGGTGCCGGGGTGGGCGGCGATGAAGTAGGGGATGAGGTATTGTTTTTTGCCGGCTTCCAAGCTGTATTTATCGAACAAGGTTTTGAACTTGTCGTAGCTACCGATGCCGGGCTTCATCATTTTGGACAGCGGGCCGCCTTCGGTGTGTTCGGGGGCGATTTTGAGATAGCCGCCAACGTGGTGCGTGACCAGTTCTTTCACGTATTCTGGGCTTTGCACGGCGAGGTCGTAACGCAAGCCTGAGCCAATCAAGATTTTCTTCACGCCGGGCAGGGCGCGGCCTTTGCGGTAGAGCTGGATCAGGCTTTCGTGGCTGGTGTTGAGATTCGGGCAGATGCCGGGGTAGACGCAGCTTGGCTTGCGGCAGGCGGCTTCGATCTCGGGCGTTTTGCAGCCGATGCGGTACATATTGGCCGTGGGCCCGCCGAGATCGCTCACCACGCCAGTGAAGCCGGGAATGGTCTTCATCGTCTCAACTTCTTTGAGAATGCTCTCTTCACTGCGGCTTTGGATGATGCGGCCTTCGTGCTCGGTGATGGAGCAAAAGGTGCAGCCGCCAAAGCAGCCGCGCATGATGTTCACAC
>JAYVJQ010000452.1:0-4779 GCA_043769055.1 Allobrachymonas sp. | reverse complement strand
TAGCGCTCTGCGCAGATTCTATGCCGGCAAAACGCCTAATTCGATCTAAAAATAAAACTTCCTCGCCTTCGCGGCTGCTAGCCAGCAAGATGACGCGCTTGTTAGCAAAGGCGGCTTTGAATTGCTGGCTTTGCTCCATCAGTTCATCTTGCCGTGCCACATCGTATTTCACATTGCCGAGCACCTGCACTCGGGCGACGCCCACCGCGCGCAGGCGCTCCGCGTCGCTCTGCGTTTGCGCGAGAACTTGCGCGAAGCTGCCGTAAGCGGGGCGCGCGAGCAGTGTTAGGCGCAACGCTTTTGAAGCAGATTTTTCGTTCAATCTTGCATTGGCCAAGATCAGCGGCACACCTGCTAGTCGCGCTGCCGCACAAAGATTCGGCCACACTTCTGTTTCCATCACGATGCCGATTCTGGGCTTGAAATGTGCGAGAAATTTCTGCGTCGCTGATGTGCTGTCCCATGGTTGCCAGACTTGCACGTCGCCCGGTTGGAGTAACTTCATGCCTTCTGCGCGGCCAGTCGCTGTGCCATGCGTTAGCAGCAACTTCATCCCCGGAACTTGCTCCCGCAGCTCGCGCAGCAAAATTGCAGCGGCTCGCGTTTCGCCGAGCGAGACGGCGTGCATCCACACCCAGCCATCGGACGCGGCTTGTTCATACTGGCCAAAGCGCTCTTCAATCCATTGGCCGTAAAGTGGCTCTTTCGTCGCGCGGCGCTTGAGGCGCAGGCGGATCAATGGCTGTAGCGCAGCAGTGAGCAAGCTGTATAGAAAGAGCGCAAACGCCTGCATGTTGCGCTTTGATTTTTCAGTGCGCAGAAGCCTGCACTTTTGCATCCGGCTTGGCGGTTCTGAGCAAAGCCATCATCTCCGCTTCAATGCGGTGCAGCGCAGCATCCGTGTGGCCTTCAAAGCGAAGCACAAGCACGGGCGTGGTGTTGGAGGCGCGAACCAGCCCAAAGCCATCGGGCCAGTCGACGCGCAAGCCGTCAATCGTATTGATCGTGGCGGGCGAGGCGAATTTGGCTTGGCGCTGCAGTTTTTCAACTACTGAGTGTGGCTCGCCTTCTTCGCAAGCGATATTGAGCTCAGGCGTGGAAAAGCTGGTGGGCAAATTATTGAGCACCTTATTCGCATCGGGCGATGCGCTCAATATTTCAAGCAGCCGGCAGCCAGCATACGTGCCATCGTCGAAGCCAAACCAACGTTCTTTGAAGAAAATATGGCCACTCATCTCGCCACCCAGCGGCGAGCCGTTTTGTTTCATGCGGGCTTTGATGAGAGAGTGTCCGGTTTTATACATCTCCGCCACGCCGCCAGCGGCAACAATCGCCGGCGCCAAGCGTTGCGAGCATTTCACATCAAACATGATCGTGCCGCCCGGCACACGCGAGAGCACATCGCGTGCAAACAGCATCATCTGGCGATCAGGGTAGATCACCTGGCCGTCTTTGGTCACCACGCCCAGCCTGTCGCCATCACCATCAAACGCAAAGCCCAGCTCGGCATCGGTTTCTCGCAATGCGCGAATCAGGTCTTGCAGATTCTCAGGCTTGCTTGGATCGGGATGGTGATTGGGGAAATTGCCATCGACTTCGCTGAAGAGTTCAATCACTTCGCAGCCAATCTTGCGAAAAATCTCTGGGGCTGTGGCACCTGCAATGCCGTTGCCAGAGTCCACCACGATTTTCATGGGGCGCTTGAGCTTGATGTCGCTTGCAATGCGGTCTCGATACGGCGCTTCGACGTTCACGTTGCGCACCGCGCCGCCGGCGTGCAAAGTCCAGCTTTCGCTCTCCATCATTTGCCGCAGCGCTTGAATCTCGTCGCCATAGATCGCACGGCCACCCATGACCATTTTGAAGCCGTTGTAATCTTTCGGGTTGTGGCTGCCCGTGACTTGTATGCCGCTTTCGCAGAGCGTGTTTGCTGCAAAGTAAAGCAGGGGCGTGGTGACGAAGCCGATGTCAATCACCTGCACGCCAGCTTCTTGCAGCCCGCGCACGAGCGCTGCTGATAACGCAGGGCCGCTTAAGCGCCCATCGCGGCCTACTGCCACTTTGGTTTGCCCCTCTTTGAGCGCTTGTGTACCAAAGGCGCGGCCTAGTCCGAGTGCGAATTCTTCGTTGAGTGCGCTGGGCACGATGCCGCGAATATCGTAGGCTTTGAAAGCGGAGGCGGTGAGTTTCATTTATTTTTTCCCTTGAACAAATGCAATTATTGTCCACGCGCCAGCCGCATCTCGTTACCGCCTTGTTCTGCGCCACTGTTTGGCACGCTGCTGAGTGTGCGATCCGTCACTTGGCTGAGGCTTGCCGCCAACTGCTCAGGTACAAGTTCACCCAGTCCCAAATGGATGCCTTGCGTCAGCGTGATATGCGCCGCCTCAAAGCCGCCTGCACCCGCGCAAAGGATCGTGCGCGTCGGCGCACTCTCATGCGCGAGCACCAGCATCGCGGGCACGACGGCTTCAGGTTTGAACGCTTCGCGCACATCTTCGGGAAAGAGCGCCTCCGTCATCCGCGTGGTCGCCGTGGGTGCAAGCGCGTTCACATGAATGCCATGCTTAGCGCCTTCAATGGAGAGCGTCTGCATCAAGCCCACCTGCGCGAGCTTCGCCGCACCATAGTTCGCCTGCCCAAAATTACCATAGAGCCCGGTGCTCGAAGTCGTCATCACAATGCGGCCATATTTTTGCGCCAGCATCTGAGCCCACACAGCCTTGCAGCAATGCGCCGCGCCCATCAGATGCACATCCACCACCAAGCGAAAATCTTCCATCTCCATCTTGGCAAACGATTTATCGCGCAACACGCCCGCATTGTTCACCAAAATATCCACACGCCCCCAAGCTGCAACGGCTTGCGCCACCATCGCCTGCACCGCCGAAAAATCCGTCACTGATGCGCCATTCGCAATCGCTTGCCCGCCCATTGCCGTGATTTCGTCAACGACCTTTTGCGCCGCTGCAGGAGAGCCGCCCGTGCCATCCAACATGCCGCCCAAATCGTTGACCAATACCTTCGCCCCACGCGAAGCCAGCGCCAGCGCATGCAAGCGCCCCAAGCCGCCGCCTGCGCCGGTAACGATAGCTACGCGGTCTGTGAAATCAAAGAGGCTGGTTTGTTGCATGGCTTGCTTTCTTAGAATGTCGGTGAAATCAGAAGGGCGAAAAACCCAAGGGATTGTATGATTTTATTGCTCTTTATTTCATAGCATACCGCGCAAATTCTATGCCGGCGAGTGCTTGATTTAGTTTATAAAAATGTACCATCCCAAGCTCGTATTGAAGCAGATCACACTTCCAACACAGTAAGTCAAACAAATCATATTCATTGCATTACAATTGCAATGCAAAGGAAAATACCATGCGTACTGCTACTTATCCTGCTGTTCGTACCGCTCCGCATAAACGCGATTTGGTGCAATCAATGCTTCGAGAAGGCGAGACGCTCTCGTCGTTTATCGATGACACCCTGTTTGAGCGAGCCTTAGCCCGCCAAGAGGACGAAGCGTTTTATGCTCGCGCTATTGCTGCTTCTAAGCGTATCGATGCTGGTGGCTCCACGATCAGCGCCGAGGAAAGCTATGCTCGTCTCAAAGCGATTACAGACCGGGCAAAGCAAAAAGCTATTGCATGAAACTTTATCGCTACCAACTAGAACCTGAAGCACAGGAAGATCTTGAGCGCTTGTATCAGGTTATGGTCGATGCGGCACCTGAAGTTGCTGATAAAGCACTAGAACATATCTATGCCAACTTCAGAATTTTAGAAATCTCGCCGCACAGTTGCCGCAAAGCCGCCAGTGTGGACGGAAAAGTTTTGCGAGAGCTGATCATAAAATTTGGCCGCTCGGGCTATGTAGCGTTGTTCGAGATCACATCAGAGGAATTGGTGTCGATTTTGGCGATTAAGCATCAGCGTGAGAGTGACTATCACTGAGCAGAGTTTGAGCAACCTGTTTAAATTCCGCGGAATGGAGTGCGCAATACCTTTGGCTACCAGTTTTTGAAAAAGTGAATGGCAATTAATATGAATCCAATGATCGAAAAAGTATTCGTGATTAAAGAAAAAAGTGAATGAATGGCCTTAATTGCAAAATCTTTTTCTTTTCTCAGCCTGAAATTCATGTACTTAAGACTAGGCTCGTAATCGAACCATGCTTGATCCATTTTGAAGTCACGAAAAATAAGAATTTTAAATACTCCAGCTATGAGACTAGAGACTATTGCTATCGACCAGCAAACAGCTCCGAATGCTAGAAAAGCAGTCATCAATAGCTTCTTTGCGAGGACTTGACTCAAGCCTTCGGCAACGTCACCCCATGCTGCCCTTGATATTTCCCGCCCCGGTCTTTGTAGCTGATCTCACACACGTCGTCAGCATCGCTTTCAAAGAACAACACCTGCGCACAACCTTCGCCTGCGTAGATTTTGGCGGGGAGCGGCGTGGTGTTGGAGAACTCTAGGGTAACGTAGCCTTCCCATTCGGGCTCGAAGGGGGTGACGTTGACGATGATGCCGCAGCGGGCATAGGTGCTTTTGCCTAGGCAAATGGTGAGCACGTTGCGGGGGATGCGGAAGTATTCCAGCGTGCGCGCTAAGGCGAAGCTGTTGGGCGGGATGATGCAACTGTCGCCGTGGAAATCGACGAAGCTTTTTTCATCGAAGTTTTTCGGGTCAACGACGGTGCTGTGGATGTTGGTGAACACCTTGAATTCCGGGGCGCAGCGGATGTCGTAGCCGTAGCTGCTGGTGCCGTAGCTGATGAGCTTTTT
>JAYVJQ010000451.1:0-5998 GCA_043769055.1 Allobrachymonas sp. | reverse complement strand
GAAATCATCACCATCGGCGTGTTGCAGCAAATCCTCCATGAGATGGGCTGGCAGCTAACTCTGCAAGAGTGCATGAAGCTCTTTGTGGGGCATTTGGTGCAGGATCAAAGCGCGATGATTGCGCAGCACACTGGGGTGCAAATTGACGATGCGTGGATCGACGCATTTCGCCTGCGCAGGAATCAAGCGCTGCAAGACAAGCTGGTGGCGATCCCGCATATTCACGAAGCTTTAAGCGCCATCACCTCGATCTACGGCAAAAAAATCGCCTGTGCCAGCGGTGCAGATCGCGCCAAGGTCGTCTTGCAGCTGACCAAAACCGGCTTGCTGCATTTCTTTGAAGGTCGCATTTTCAGTGGGGTAGAAATGCCCAAGAGCAAGCCCGCACCCGATGTGTATTTAGCCGCTGCTGCCGCGCTGGGTGTTGACCCCAAACAATGCGCCGTGATTGAAGACAGCACCACGGGCGCGACTGCAGGCGTGGCGGCGGGTTGCACCGTGTTTGCGTTTTGCCCAGACGAAATTGGCCACTCATCGCCCGAGGCCATGCGCGCCGTAGGCGCGAGTGAAGTGTTCACTCACATGAAAAATTTGCCTGCGCTGCTCATTTAATCTCGCTTTTTGTGTCAAAAATCACGCGACCTAACAGTCAGACACACAAAGCTGGGCACGGCTTACATGGACTTGCAGGTCTGCCCAAGATAATGAATGTCAGTCAGTTACCCGGAGATAGACAGCATGCAATCACTCACCCCTTGGATCATGCCCGCGCTGGCGGTGATTGTGGCGTTGTTGGTCGTTGGCGCCATCATCATCATCAGGCAGCGCCAAGCGCCTGTCTCGCGCACCAGCGCCGCGCGCAACTTCCGCATAGAAGATTGGAAGCCCAACACCTTGCGCCCACTCACACATGGCGAACTGCGCATGATGCTGCATCTGCGCAAAGCCTTGCCCGAATGCCTGCTCATGCCGCAAATTGCGCTGGCTCGCTTCATGAATGTGACGCAGAGCAAATCGTACAACCAGTGGTTTGGCAGCGTGGGCCGGCGTTGCGTTGATTTCTTAGTCTGCTCCGAACAAGGCGATGTATTGGGTGTGATTCAATTGCACAACCCCAAATCCAAAAGAGCAGCGAATGTATCCGAGGGCACGCAGCGCAAGCTCAAGGCCTTGGAATCGGCGCAAATCCCCGTCTGGCAAGTTGCTGCCGATCCGCTGCCCGATGTGCCCAGTCTACGCGCCATGGTGATTCCTCAACTCCAAGCCGCTGAAGAGCATTCGCAAATGCTCTCAGTTCAGCATGCCGAATCTGAATGGCAGTCCACGCGATTCGAAGCCCGCCGCCCGGCCTCTGCTTTTGAACCGGCCTCACCACCCGCCAAGCCCACAACGCCTAAGCAAGACCGCTGGGATCAAGCCTGGCCCTCCGAAGAAGCCCGCTCCAGCGAATTTTTAGATGAGTTCGGCATGATCGAGCTGCCGCCTTTGGTGGTTAAAGGCTCAGGTCGATCTGCCACGGGGTTCACACGCGGATAAGCCCGAATTGGCTCAAGACTTGTATTTCACTGAACAACCATACGCCCGAGTGACGGCATTGCTGACCTGCTTGCCGCCCGCCATCTCTGCGAGTGAGACTTTCACGTAATTGGTGGCTTTGGGGATATCCGCAGCACTGGCGCTGGGGATGCTGTCAATCCCGCCCGCATACACCAGAATGCCCTTGCCATCAACGATGTACATGTGCGGCGTGGTGCGCGCGCCATAGGCTTTGCCGATTTTGCCGTCTTCATCCATGAGCGTATGCGTGGCGGGGGCTTTTTTGTCTTTCATCCACTTGGCCAGATCAGCGGGCTTCAAGAAATCGGGGTGATCGGTGGCGGTGGAGTTCACCGCGAGCCACACGACGTTTTTAGCCGCAGCATCTTGCTGCGTGCCTTGCATATTGCCACCATCGTAGTGCTTGCGCACATAGGGGCAGCCGGGGTTGACCCATTCGAGCACCACGGTTTTGCCTTTGAAATCGGCCAGTTGCACGATTTTGCCATTGGTGTCTTTGGCGCTGAAATTGAGGGCGGCTTGGCCAACAGTTGCGTTTTGCGCCCATGCGAGCGAGGTGGTTGCCAGCAAGGCAGCGGCGGTCATCGTTGAAGTGGCAAATTGACGGCGTAGCATGTTCGTTTCTCCTAAACAGCAAGACTAGATGGCTCAGAGTTTCGCAAGTTCCGCGCGCACCTGTGCAACGCTCAGAATTTCCGACAAGATCACAGGGGCACTGCCGGGTTTGTAGATCACATACACGGGCACACCGCTGCGGCCTAGCTGCTGCAAAGCTTGGGTGATCGCTGGGTCGCGGCGCGTCCAATCAGCGCGGAGTAACTGCACTTTTTTGTCTAAGAGATCTTGCAACACGGCGCTATCGGCTAGCGTGGTTTTCTTATTAAATTGGCAAGTCACGCACCACGCGGCGGTGAAATCAACGAACACCGACTGGCCTTGCGTGAGCAATTGCTCGGTTTTGCCCGGCTCCCAAGCCTGCCAGCCGCTACTTGCCTCAATTGGCGTTGATTCTTGTATTTTTAAGATATTTGGGGCAGCAGCCGGCAAGAATACTGCGCAGAGTGCTATCGAAATAATAGTAACGATCCAACGCGCCCTGCCCTGCAAACTCAGTGCCCACACCATGAGCGCCACTGCCAGCAGCAGCACAATCAGCGCCGCAGCCCCATCAATCCCAGTTTGCTGCCCCAGCACCCACACCAGCCACACGACAGTAGCGAGCATCGGAAAAGCCATGAATTTTTTGAACACATCCATCCACGCACCGGGGCGTGGCAGCAGGTTCGCAACTGCGGGTACGAGGCTAGCAGCAAGATAAGGCAAGGCCATGCCCACACCCAACGCAGCAAAAATCGCCAGCGCCTGCCAAGCGGGCAATCCGAGCGCAAAGCCCAGCGATGCGCCCATGAAAGGCGCGGTGCACGGCGAAGCAATCGCCACGGCGAGCACGCCTGAGAGAAACGCATCCACTTGCGGGCTCTTCGCCTGCAAAGTGGCAATCGAAGATGGCAAAAAGTTCGCCAGCTCAAACACGCCAAACAAATTCAGCGCAATCAAAGTAAACAGCACAGCCAGCGCGGCCACCACCAGCGGCGATTGCAACTGAAAGCCCCAGCCCAGCGCCTCGCCGCCCGCGCGCAGCGCCAGCATCAAGCCGCCTAAAGCCACAAAACTCAGCACCACGCCCAACGTGTAAGCCACGCCACCAGAGACCCGCGCCTGTGTTGAAGGCGCATTCGCAAAACTGAGCACCTTGATCGCCAGAACAGGAAAGACACAAGGCATCAAATTCAAAATCATGCCACCCAGCAAGGCCAGCACCAGCGCGGGCAGGAAAGATGTCACCGCGCTCTCACCACCAGCCAACACAGGCGCTTGAGATGCCCCCGCATTCGCCTTGAGCGCCGCCGCCAGCTCAGGCGGCACTTGGGCGGCAGCAGCCACCTTGGGCCACGCGCCTTCTACCTTCGCATTCACGCGATAGGCCGTCTTTCCATCCGCAGTCAGCACCAGCGGCATCACCTCCGGGCTGGCGCTGCGTTGCACTGAGATAGGGAACGATGCCGTCCACACATCGCCCTTCCAAGCCTGCTGCCACACTGCGCCCCGTGCAGTTTCCGATATCGCTCCACTGGATGCATCGAGCTTCGCCCCGTTCTCCAGCACCTCAGCCGTCTCTGGAAACATCGCCAACGTTTTGCCGCGTAGCTGCGCAGGCAATTGCGGCACTGTGAATTCAAGCTGCTTGCCTGCAATCTTCATCGCCGCAGCGCTCGCCGTGTCTTTCGGATACGCCGCAAATGCCGCCTCAAACGCCTCGCGCTGCAAAGCTGTGCTGCCCTGCACCGGAATCTTGAGTGCAAACTCGCCCTCCTCCGGAATGCATTCCTGCTTGCACACCAGCCACACCGCCTTGAGCTTGATCTCCAGATCGGCTTGTAAAAAGTCCGGCTTAAACAGCGTCGTAATCTCCAGCGGCACAGGCAGCAGCACGGTATTTTCATAGCCGTAATTCGCAAGCGACCCAATCCAAATCTTCTTAGGCACTGGCCAGCGAGTTTCCCCCGACTGCACACCCGCAGGCAGCTTCCACTGCATATCGGTGGGTTGCCCCGAATCGCCAGAATTCTTCCAATACGTGTGCCATTCAGGCTTGTGTGCAATTTGCAAGCCCACCCACACCTGCTTGCCCGCTCCCACGCCATCAGGCGCATACGCCAGTAGCTCAGCGCGCACCTGCGGCGTGGTGACGACTGAACCTGTATTTTTAAGACTAATCTGGGCAGTTGCCGGCAAGAATACTGCAAAGAATGCTATTAAAATTATAGCAATGCAACGTGAAAAAGAAAATCGAAAAATCATGAGGAATGGAGTGGGGTCGTGGAGCTAAGTTCAACTGCTATTTGACGCGGTTGAGTTTGAGGGGATTTTTGTGAAGCCAAGGAATACTCAAAAAACGTCAACGCACAATTTCTGGCTAAAGCCCCGAATAGCTAGAAATCACCTGGCGTTTGAGCTGCCCCCCTTCGCGCAGCATGATCGAGCTTTGCACTCCCTCGGCTCTCTCCTCAAGCAGCCAAATCACATCTTCTTTGAGATCGCCACCAGTGGCCAGCGCAATCACACTCAGAAACTGTAGCTCATCTGCACGGCCTACTGTGCTGTGCCAGATCGCGCCCGTGCGCCGCTCGGCCACAGCCAGCCACTGGGTTTGCTTGCCGCGCGGATCGCTCAGTTTTCTGCAAACGCCAGCTTCGCGCAACGCACATTCACACCACTGAACGCGCAGACTGATCAAGGGCCTGAGCACGCCGTCCAGTGTCGCACTGAAGGGTTGATGGGAAGGAATGCAAAGCTCCCGATCGGTAGAATCCTGCGGTTTTGGCAACTCCTTGGCAAATGCCTGCATCAATTCAGGTTGAGACACAAACCATGCTGCCAAGGGTCGTTCTAAGCGAAGATTGGTTTCACTGCTGGCGAATATGTGATGTGCTGGCTGTCTAGCGCGCACCAACCTCGTGCTAGCAGACAAGGGTCGCATAGAGATGAGTAAGTCTGCATCTTCTGCCAACGCAAAGCGTCGCAGCTGTGGCAATTCAAAATTACTCAGATGCAGGCAAGGACCGTTGGACAGCACCAGGGCACCTGCCAACTGCGTCAGTTGCACAGGTTTACTACCCTTCTCGTCCACCAGCCACATCGGCTTTTGCATCAAAGCAGACACCGCAGCAGCGTGCGTGGAAGATGCAGGCATCGATAGTGGATGCAAAGGCCATTGGCCTGGCTCAGAGCGCAAACGCTCACCCACGGCCTGTTGTCTTTGTGCAATCGCTTGTCTGGCTGAACTTTCGCAATCAGCCAAAGGCATCATGGGATCCATCACAATGCCTGCCGCGACGCGCACTGCGGTAAACCATGCTGCGCTTTGCTGTGCTTGCGCGGAGCCTGCACCCAGACACAACAAGACAAGAGCCAAAGCCACCCGCCCACACACCGCCATGAAGTTTGATGAAGAAATGGGGTTGATGGGCGCAGTCATACTCGAAATACTAACATCACACTCGTATCAAACCACAGGAAGTGGCAATGCCGTTTTATAGCGCACCTGCTTGAGCGCAAAGCTCGAGCGGATTTTCTCAATGCCGGGAATTGGCGTGAGCTGCTCCAGAATGAATTTTTCTAGCGCGGGCAAATCAGCGATGGCCACGCGGATCAAATAGTCGCTGTCGCCGGTCATCAAATAGCATTCCATCACTTCATCATGCTCGGCGATGCGCTGCTCAAAATCGGCGAGCGCGGCTTTGCTCTGCTCTTTGAGGCTGATGTTGATAAAGACTGACAGGCCAATGCCCAGCTTGGCGGGGTTGGCCAGCGCCACATAGCGCGCAATCACGCCGCTGGCCTCCAGCGCTTTGACGCGCGCTAAGCAAGGCGATGGCGA
>JAYVJQ010000450.1:0-4743 GCA_043769055.1 Allobrachymonas sp. | reverse complement strand
ACCAAATACGACGGTTTGGTCAAAGACGGCGTGCTCACGGCAGAGCAGCTCATTGATTGTGTGGCCCAAGCGCGCGAGCAAGCCAAATCGGTGGAGCATATGCTCATGGCCGAATTTGGTATTCGACCTGCGCAAATTGGCCCGTCGTTGGCCAAATTCTTTGGTGTCGATTACGAGCCCTTCAAGACTGGACGCATTCGCTCAGAGATGTTACATGCGCCTCTGAAGCTT
Source organism: Allobrachymonas sp. (assembly GCA_043769055.1). Taxonomy (GTDB): domain Bacteria; phylum Pseudomonadota; class Gammaproteobacteria; order Burkholderiales; family Burkholderiaceae_C; genus JANMDU01. The sequence goes on along the minus strand of JAYVJQ010000450.1, from coordinate 4,512 downwards.
GATTTTGTGCATTCGCAAAGTTGGATTCCACTAGAAGACTCCCCTGAGGGCTTGGTGGTCATGTGTCTAGATCCAGAGGCCGTGCGAGGTTCGCGCATCGTGCAGCAGATCTTCTCGCGTCTGTCCAAATTCAAATACGTGGTGACCACGCAAACTGAATTTGAAGAAACTGTGGTTCAGTTTTTTGGTGCAGGTGCAGAAGGTGGCTCCATTGATGAGTTGTTGGCCGATTTGAATGCGCCTTTGGATGATGATGCCGATGATTCGGCGCTCGAATCAGCGGCAGCGGATAACGAGTTGGTCAAATTCGTCAACAAAGTCATCATCGATGCCTACAACCAGCGCGTCTCGGATATTCACGTTGAGCCGCTGCCTGGCAAAGAAAAAACCGGCATCCGCTTTCGCATTGATGGCAGCTTGATGCCCTACATCGAAGTGCCATCGAGTTTTCGCCAAGCACTGGTCACGCGCTTGAAGATCATGTGCGATTTGGATATTTCTGAAAAGCGCAAACCACAAGACGGCAAGATCAAATTCAAAAAATATGGCCCACTCGATATTGAGTTGCGCGTGGCTACCATCCCCTCTTCGGGTGGTGTGGAGGATGTGGTGATGCGCATCTTGGCCTCCGGTGAGCCGATTCCGATGGACAAACTCGGCCTTACCCCGCACAACCGGGAGCGCTTGGAAAAAACCGTCACCAAGCCCTATGGCCTGTTCTATGTGTGTGGGCCCACCGGCTCAGGCAAAACCACCACGCTGCATTCGGTGCTCAAGTTTCTCAATAAAACCGACACCAAAATCTGGACAGCAGAAGACCCGGTGGAGATCACGCAAAAAGGCTTGCGCCAAGTGCAGGTGAATAAAAAAGCCGGCATTGATTTTGCGCTCATCATGCGTGCCTTCTTGCGCGCCGACCCCGACATCATCATGGTGGGCGAGTCGCGCGACAAAGAAACCGTGAGCATGGGCGTGGAAGCCTCGCTCACCGGCCACTTGGTGTTCTCCACGCTGCACACCAACAGCGCGCCTGAATCCATCATCCGCTTGCTCGATATGGGCATGGACCCGTTTAACTTTGCCGATGCGCTGCTGGGCATTCTTGCGCAACGCTTGGCCAAAAAGCTCTGTGATTGCAAAGAAGAGTACACGCCCGACGACAAAGAAATCAAAGCCTTTATCAAAGAATACGCCGATGATTTGCAGCATACCGCAGCTTGGGTGCAAGACCCCGGCGGCGCGCAGCAAGAGCTGCTGCAAACCTGGATTGACAGCTATGGCAAAGATGGCCAACTGCGCTTTTACCGCTCGGTGGGCTGCGACAAATGCAACAAAACCGGCTACAAAGGCCGCATTGGTTTGCACGAGTTGCTGATTGGCGACGACACGGTCAAAAAGCTCATTCAAGAGCGCGCCCGTGTGGCTGATATTTTCGTGGCGGCTGTAGGCGGTGGCATGCGCACATTGAAGATGGACGGCATGGAAAAAGTCATGATGGGCCTGACCGACATCAAAATGGTACGACAGGTGTGTATTAAATAATTTTTGAAGCCTTTTATGCTTCTAGCCGACGTATTGTTTACATAGTTTGCTATCAAAAACGCAGTGACATAAAGCACTCTTAGCGAGATATTGAAACCATGAAACTTGTTTCCCGTTGGCTCATCAGCACCACCCTAGCCGCAGCTTTGATCGGCTGCGGCAGCAAAACCGTCAACCCCGTGACGGGTCAGCAAGAGCGCTCGGTGATGAGTGAGCAGCAAGAGATTCAAGCGGGCGCGCAAGGCCATGCTGAAGTCATGAAGGAATACACGGCGCTTGCTAATCCGCGCCTGCAAGCCTATGTGAATGATTTGGGCCAGCGCTTGGCCAAACAATCGCACCGCGCGAATCTGAAATGGACATTCACCGTACTCGATAGCCCGGAGATCAACGCGTTTGCGATTCCTGGCGGTTATGTATACATCACGCGCGGCATCATGGCGTATCTGGACAGCGAGGCTGATTTAGCCGGTGTGATTGGCCATGAGATTGGGCACGTGACGGCACGGCATGGCGCGCAGCGCGCCACACGCCAGCAAGATGCGCAAGCGGGCGCTTTACTGGGTAGTATTTTGGGCATGGTGCTTGATGCAAAAGGCGGCGGCGGTATTGGCCAGCAAATTGGCGAGGCTTCGCAAGCGGCGGCGGCCGGCTATGTGGCCAAATATGGCCGCGAGCAAGAGCTGCAAGCCGATGGTTTGGGCGCAGAGTATTTAAGCCGCGTCAACTACGACCCGCGCAACATGATCGATGTCATCCGCGTGCTCAAAGACCAAGAGCGCTTTGCCCAAGATGTGGCCCGCGCTGAAGGCAAGTCTGTACCCCAAGGCGGCAATAGCTGGCTCGCCTCGCACCCGAGCAATGATCAGCGCTTAGAGCAAATTGGCAAAATTGCCGCGCAATACCAAGCCAATAAAAACTATGCCGATGAAGGCCGCTTGCGTTATTTGCAAATGATCGATGGCATGCCTTTTGGCGAAAGCCCTGAGCAGGGCCTGACGCGCGGGAGAAATTTTTATCACTCGGGGCTGAACTTTGCAATCACCGCTGCCAACGGTTTGCGCATCAACAACGAAGCCGATCAGATCACGATCGTCAACGCATCAGGCGATGCTGCTCTGATCGTGCAACTCGCGCCGCCCAATGCAGGCCGCTCGCATGATGATGTCATCCGCAATGCCGTTAAGCCCAGCTCAGGCCGCATCGAGCGCTACACCCTCAACGGCCTGCAAGCCTCGCATTTCACCGGCACGGTTGCTGCCCAGGGCGGTCAGCGCAGCATCGAGCTGACGGTGGCTACGGGCGCAAGCGGGCAAAATTTCATCTTCCTCTATGCCGCCAAAGATGCCGCCACCATGCAGCGCAACCGCGCTACGTTGAAAGAAACAGAAAGCACTTTCCGCGCCATGAGTGCGCAAGATACGGCGGCTGCCAAGCCATGGGTTTTGCGCACCGCACAACTGCCACGCGGTGGTTTTGCTGAGCTTGCTACTCGTCTGCCGTTGACCACGCTGCCTGAGCAGCAATTGAAGCTCATCAATGGCGTGTATTCAAGTGGGAATGTGGCTGCGGGTGCTGTTGTGAAGATGGTCGTGCAATAACATGCTCTCAACTGAGGTAACCTCCACGCTGCATGAGACTGAGCACTTGCGGCACGACATCATCCAAGGCTTTCTGAGCAGTAGTTTTGCCCTGCAATGCATTACCAATGGCAACGCCTAAAGCTTTGGTATTGATCTCATCCCACTCGGCAATGATGGGTCGCCAATCAGGATCGGCATCGCGCAGTTGGCTTCGCATGATCAGATATTCCGGAAACTGTTTAGTCAACTCTTCATCAAGTAAAGTAGAAATTCGCGACGGACTACCGCCCAAGCGGCTGACAGCCTTATCTTGTTCCTTGCTAGTCAACCATTGCATCAATAGGAAGGCGGCTTCAGGATTTTTTGTATTTTTTGGTATAGCCAAGCCCAAGCCGCCCGATTGAGAAGCGTACTGTGCAGCTTTGGGGTGCCGCGCATAGCCTACCTTGCCAGCCACTTTGGATTTCTGCGGATCGCGCACAGAGCCAAAAATGACGGACGAATCCAAATACATCGCGGCATCGCCTTGCAAAAACGATTGCATCATCTCGGCTTGGCTGAATTCCAGTATTCCCTTGGGCCCGGTTTCGATCACTTTTTGCAGAAATTGCAGCGCTCGCACGCCTTTGCTGTCATTAAAGCGTGGCCGCCAGTTCACATCAAACACCTTGCCACCCATCGGATTCAAATGCAGGAGCCAAGCATGCACACACTGATGCCCGGCTCGTGCACGCGAGGTCAAAGCGCCCATGCCAGCTTTGTCACGAAGCACAGGAAGCAATTGCTCAAACTCAAAATAGGTGTTTGGGATTTTTAACTTCAGTTTGTCAAAAATATCCGTGCGATACGCCAAAATGGAGGTTTCTGCGCCGTAGGGAAGCCCGTAGAGTTTTGCTGTAGGGCCTGCTAGGTAGCCACGCCAGCCGCCGACAAGACCTAGGTTTTCCAAATAGTTGGGCGAGATGTCTTTGAGGTCAAAGTTTGGATCTGCCAATTGCTTGTTGGACAAAAATGGCTCTATCGTTTGAATCAGGTTTTTCTTGACGTACTCACTCTTCCACATGACCACATAAGAAATGAGGTCGTATGCGCTTTGCGATTTGGCCAAGTCTGCCAATTGCAGCTCTTTCATCTTGGGAATGGACTGGCGATCTAGCTCAACTTTGATACCTGTCAGATCGGTAAAACCTGAGATCATTTTCACCATGGCATCGTAATGTGGATGCGTGGGAATGCTCAGGTTCAACGTGATGCCACGAAATCTGGCAAACCGATCACTTTGGCTCAAGACCGTGGGTGACAAGGCGGCTGCACCAATCATGGCAGCCGAGCGAACGATCAGATTTCTTCGTTCCATGTAAGACTTCTAAAAAAAGAATTCCCTGAG
>JAYVJQ010000449.1:0-5202 GCA_043769055.1 Allobrachymonas sp. | reverse complement strand
TCAAGCCCGATTGAAGCTGCGGTAAAGTTGCGTAAACCCACGCATCATGTTGAAAAGCAAATCCTCCTCCAGTTTGGTCTACTCCACCGAAACAGGCCGCATATGCCCCGATTGCAGCCAACCTGTGGTGCTATGCCAATGCGCGGCAATCAAGAAAGCTTTAGCAGCAGCGAGCAGCGCCTCAGCCGACGGCATCGTTCGTGTTCAGCGCGAGACGAAGGGGCGCGGTGGCAAAAGTGTGACGCTGGTGCGTGGGCTGGCTTTGGATGCTGAAGCGCTAGTGGCTTTGGCCAAGCAGCTCAAAGCCGCCTGCGGATCAGGCGGCACGGTCAAGGATGGCGTGGTTGAGGTGCAGGGCGATCATGTGGTGACGGTGATGGCGGCGCTGCAAAAGCTGGGGCACAAAGTCAAACGGGTGGGTGGCTGAATCTCACCGCACCTTTGTCTTCAAGCCATTTCTAAAGACACTTTGCAGCCGGCGCGGGTAGCGAGTTCGATCAACATGTCAAGGCTGAATTTTTCCCACTTGCCGCGCACCAAATCTGACACGCGCGATTGGGCGATGCGCAGCTCTTTGGCGGCTTGGGCTTGCGTCCAGCCGCGCTTGGCGATCAGCAGCTCCAAATCGCACATGAGCTGTGAGCGCATGCCGAGCACGACTGCTTCCTCGGCAGAAAAGCCCAAGTCTGCAAACACATTGCCTGAGCCTGTGGTGATTTTCTCTTTCATGCTTCATTCTCCATGAGCTTGTAGCGACGAATCGCTAGGTCAATATCGGGCTTGCTGGTTTTGGGGCTCTTCTTTTGAAAAGCGTGCAGCACGTAAACCGCATCGCCATGACGAGCCACATAAATCACACGCCACTCGCCCAACACATGCACGCGAATTTCATACGCGCCTTTGCCGATACTGAGCATGGGTTTGAAGTCTGTGGGCATCAGCCCGCGTTGCACACGATCTAGCTCGCGGCTGCATTCTCGACGCGCATCGCGGGGGAAATTCACCAAGTCTTCTTGGCTGCTGCCAACAAACTTCAAAATCCTCATGAGCGAATTATATAAGTTTATTGATAATGATTGAGCCTGCTGACTCAATAAAGACTCAATGAGGCATCTTTCAATCTGCCTTGAATCCCGTCGCCCGCACAGCTTTGCCCCAGGTGACGGTGTCGTCAGCGATGATGCGGGTGAACTCTTGGCGGCTAGTGCCAGTGACGCGGAAGCCGGCTTCTTCTAAGCGTTGGCGGTTCTCGGGCGCGGTGACGATCTTGACCAGATCGGCGTTGAGTTTGTTGATGATGTCTTGCGGCGTGCCGGCAGGCGCGACGATGCCGAACCATGAGGCGAATTCCATGCCTTGGAAGCCCAGCTCTTTGAAGGTGGGCACTTGCGGCAATGCAGCCGAGCGAGCGCCGCCTGAAGTGGCCAGCGCGGCAAGCTTGCCGCCTTTGACATGCGGCGCGGCTAATCCGATGCTGGCAAACACGGCTTGCGTATCGCCGCTGAACATCGCACCCAGCGCATCAGGTGTGGTGCGGAAATGCACGGGCTCGACTTTGAGCTTTTGCGCTTCGCCCAAAAAGTAAGCCCCGAAGTGGCCGGGTGTGCCGGGGCCGAAGGTGGCCATGAAGAGCGGGTTTTGCCTCTTGGCAAACTCAATGAAATCTTTGACGTTGACTGCTTGCACTTTTTGCGGGTTGACCAAGAGCGCAAAGTCGGCATACACCACATGGCTCACGGGGATGAAATCTTTCACTGGGTCGTAAGGCAGCTTGCTGTAGCTGCTGGGCGAGATGCTCATGATGCCAGTTTCGGCCAGCAGCAGATGGTAGCCATCGGGCTGCGCGTTCTTGGCTTCTTGCGCGGCAATCAAGCCACCTGCGCCGGGCTTGTTATCTACGATCACGCCTTGGCCGCCCCAAGCCTCGGTGAGCTTTTGCGCCAAGATGCGCGCCACCATATCGGGGCCGGTGCCTGCGCCTGTGGGCACGATGATGCGCACGGGTTTGTTAGGGTAGGCGCTTTGGGCCAAGGCAGATGTGCCGCCGAGTATGCCGAAGGCAAACGCACAGCAGGCCGCAACAGTTGCGCTCAGCGCCGAGCGACGAGCAAAAAATAAAGAGCTGCGTTTCATGGCGATTTCCATCGGGGTTAGTTGAGTTCAAAAAACTTCATCACGACTTTGTCGGGATGGCGCACGCCAGAGCCGACGAACAAGCGTTCGTTGATCCACGCCAGTGCTTTCGAGCTCGTCTCGAATCGCGGCTGGCAACGGAAATACACCAAGGCAGGGTCAACCGGCTCGCCGCGCATGAGCTTAGCGGTCACCTCTGCGCTGGCATGGCGCATGGCGCTGTTGTGCACATAAATGCGGTCTCCGCCATCGAGCTCCAGCATGTAATGCGCTTCGAGCAAAGCGGTGGTCTCGCCCACGACGAGTTGATAGTCTGCACCGCCGGGCAAGACGCGCGCCGTCCAGCCGTCTCCACTGGCTGAGCCACCCAAAATGGGAATCATCCTGCGCAAGCCAGCAGGCCCACGGCCAGATTCAATCGGCACGGCAACTTGCGCTTCCACATCGGCGAAGAATTTGAGTTGCGGTATGGGTGGAATGAGAAGTGTGCTCATGGCTGTTGATGCGAACTCAGGGCGCGGTGCAGGTGAAGTTGGCGGCGTCTTCCATGCTGCCTGTGCCTTTGTAGCGGGCGTATTGCGGATAGGGGCACAGAGGCCTCGTGCGGCCGGGGAAGACTTGGCTGCCGCTGGCAGTGATACTTTGCGGGGCTTGGCCACGTTCGACCCAATCGACCAAGGCTTGCAGGCCATCCCAGCTGTCTGTCCCGGCACCGCCTTGGCAGTGGCCCATGCCGGGGATGAGGAAGAGGCGAGAGAAATCTTGCGTGCTCGCGCCGTGCTCTTTGCTCAGGCGCTGGTAATAGTCCACCATCTCGTCGCTTGAGAAAATCGGGTCGGCTGTGCCGTGGGCAAACAGCAGCTTGCCGCCGCGTGCTTTGTAGGCGCTGAGTTTTACGTCGTCTGCGGTGTTGAAGATCCAGCTGTGCGCGTCCATGCGGGCTGGATCAGTATCAAAGTTGAATTGGTAGATAGAGAGGCTGCGATCTGGCGGCGTGACGAAGTAGCCTTGCAAAGCATCTTGCATGAGAAAGACGTGTCGGGAGTTGGCCACTGTGGTGGTGGAGTTGCCGAGCTTCCATGCGCGCCAATCGTTTTGCGGATGGCCGATGCCTGCATCCCAGGGCCAAGTGAAATAGAGCTTTTCGCCTTTGCTCGTCTGCGCGCCACTGAAGATTTTTTGCAGGGCGTCGGCTTGCGGAGCAGCCAGACAAGCATCGGTTTTGTCGCCAGCGCATTTCAAAGATTTGGGATCGAATTGACAGGCCGCAGGGTGAGCCACGATGCCATCGGCTGCGCCGTCTTGCGCGTCGCAAGCATCAAGGATGCCTTTTCTTATGATGCCGAGATCGCCGTCTGTTAATGCTTGGCTCAAGATGCCTTGGCCTTGTGCATTCTTCGGTGCAATGCTTTGAAAAGCTTGTGTATCCCAAGCGGCAGCCACCGTTGCGCCTTTGGAGACACGCATGGCGGGCGCCATGGCGATGACGCCATCAAAATGCTGCGGAAAGCGCTGCGTAAACATCATGCCTTGGCGGCCACCGCCTGAGCAGCCGATGAAATAGCTTTTGTCTGCGGGCTTGCTATAAAAGCGCTGGATGAGAGATTTAGCCGTCACGGCGACGATGTCGTGTGCGCGATAGGCGTTGTCGAGCCGGGCCTGCATGTCGAAGCCAAAATCAGCGCTGGGGCCTTGGTGGCCAGCATCAGTGGTGACCACGGCAAAGCCGCGATTGAGCGCGTAGCCCGGCACGCTCTGCGTGCCTTGTACGGACAGGCCTACGGCTTGCGGGCCAACAGCGGGGCGCACGATGCCATCATTGCCACCGCCGCCTTGGTAGAGCAAGCGGCCATTCCAATCCACGGGCAAGCGTAGCTCGAAGCCAATGAAATAAGGCTTGCCATCTTGCCCCGTGCGCTGCTCCATTTTTCCGCTGACCCGGCAATGCGCTTTGAGCAAAGGGCCAGCGGCCACATTGGGCGGGCGCACGGCATCGCCTGCGATGCTCTCCGTTTGCAGCGTGATGCCTTGCGGCGCAGCGGCGGCGAAGCTTTCGCACGGCGTGGTTTGCGCCCATGCGGTGGATGCCAAGAGTAGTGCAGCGGTGATGGGGATAAGGCGAATGTGTTTCATGGCGATGCCTTGCTTATTTGCAGCTGAATGAGGCTGCATCTTCCAAACTGCCGCTGCCGTTGTAGCGGGCCACTTGCGGGTAGGCGCACAGGGGGCGGGTGCGGGTGGGGGACCAGTCTTTGGGGATCTCTAGGTTGGCGGGGGCTGCGTTGCCTGCTCCTCGGGCAGTGGCGATGATGCGCTCGGGGGCTTGGCCGCGTTCGACCCAGTTGACTAGGGGGGTGAGTGCGTCGAACTGGTCGGTGGCGGGGCCGGCGCTACAGTGGTTCATGCCGGGGATGGGGAAGTAGCGGGCGAAGTTGCTTGCTTTGCCGCCTTGCGATTCATTGACGCGGTTGATCCACGCAGCGGTGTCGTCATGCGAGAAGATGGCATCGCTTACGCCGTGGTACAGAAGAATTTTTGCGCCACGGGATTTGAGTGCCTCAAGGTTTGTGGGGTCGAATTTGCCGGGGGGCGTGATTTGTGTGTTGGCTGATTCGGGGAACGTGGCGCTGGTTGCGTAGATGGCGGCGAAGCCTTCGCTCACGTTGACGGCGAATGGATCGCTGATGCTACGCGGCGGTGTCATGAAGATGTAGCCGGCTGCGGGGTCGAGCGTTTGGGAGTTCATGAATTTCCACTGCGCCCAGTTGGTGCCTGCGATGCCCGGGTCATACGGGAAGGAGCTGTAGAGCGGAACGCCGGCTGTAGTGCTGCCACCTGCATGGACTGCGGCGATTTGGGTTTTTTGCGCGGTGGTAAGGCAATTGCCATCACGAGCACCGGAGCATGTGGGCACATCGCGCGCGAGGTCGAAAGCTTTTTGGCAGGCCGCTGTGTCTTGCACGATGCCGTCTTTCGCGCCATCGAGTGCATCGCATTTGCCGAGAATGGCGCTGGCTACCGTTTGGCGCTCTTGTGCTGTGAAGGCTGTGCCTAGGTCGGGTAGCTTTA
>JAYVJQ010000448.1:0-5307 GCA_043769055.1 Allobrachymonas sp. | reverse complement strand
TGCTAAAAACAAATCCATCGAAGTGTTCCTGCGCCCCGACAAGGCTAATCGCCATGGCCTCATCACCGGCGCTACCGGCACAGGCAAAACCGTCACCCTGCAAACCATGGCTGAGGGCTTCAGCCGCATTGGCGTGCCCGTGTTCATGGCCGATGTGAAGGGCGATCTCACCGGCATCTCGCAAGCCGGGAAGATTGGTGAGAAGCTGGCCAAAGTCCTCGCGGATCGTGCGCTAGATGCTCCTGAATCTGTAGCGTATCCTGTGACGCTTTGGGATGTGTTTGGCAAGCAAGGCCATCCTGTTCGCGCCACGATTTCTGATCTTGGGCCGCTTCTTCTAGCGCGCATGCTCAATTTGAACGAAACGCAGGCTGGCGTGTTGCAGCTCGTGTTCAAAATTGCAGACGATCAAGGCTTGCTGCTGCTCGATATGAAAGACCTGCGGGCCATGTGCCAAAGCGTAGGCGATAACGCAAAAGATTTCACCACTGAATATGGCAATATTTCTGCGGCATCGATTGGCGCAATTCAGCGAGGCTTGATGCAGATTGAAGAGCAAGGCGGTGATGTATTTTTTGGCGAGCCGATGCTCAACATTGCCGACTTCATGCAAACGGTGGATGGCAAAGGCGTGGTCAACGTGCTCGCTGCTGACAAGCTGCTCACTGCGCCGCGCCTGTATGCGACCTTCCTGCTCTGGCTGCTCTCAGAGCTTTTTGAGACGCTGCCTGAAGTGGGCGATATTGATCAACCAAAACTCGTCTTCTTCTTCGACGAAGCGCATTTGCTCTTCACCGATGCGCCCAAGCCTTTGCTAGAGCGCATTGAGCTGGTGGTGCGCCTCGTGCGCTCCAAAGGCGTGGGCGTGTATTTCGTCACACAAAATCCGCTAGACATTCCAGACAGCGTACTCGCGCAGTTGGGCAACCGCGTGCAGCATGCGCTGCGGGCTTTCACACCGCGCGATCAGAAGGCCGTGAAATCCGCCGCAGAGACCATGCGGAAAAACCCCGGCCTCGACATTGAAACTGCGATTACCGAGCTGGCTGTGGGCGAGGCGCTGATCAGCTTCCTCGATGAAAAAGGCCGCCCAGGCATCACGGAGCGCGTTTTCGTTTTACCGCCGGGCAGCCAAATCGGCATCATCTCACCCGAGCAACGCGCGGCTTTGATTGCAGGCTCCATCGTCGCAGGCGTGTACGAAAAAACCATCGACCGCGAATCGGCCTACGAGATCATCAAAGGCCGCACCGCAGCGAATATGGCCACCGAATCGCAAGCCGCTGAGACGGCGAAAGAAATCGCCAAAGAAGCCACGAATGCCGCCGGCGAAGAAGCCTCAGGCGGCTGGCTTGGCGGCTTGGGCGATATGTTCGGCGGTGGTGCCAAACGCACACGAGCCAGCGCAGGCGAGCAACTCATGAAATCCGCCGCCAGCTCGATTGGCCGCGAAGTGGGAAGACAGATTATTCGCGGGGTGTTGGGTGGGATTTTGGGTCGGCGCAGGTAAGTACGGAGTTAAAACTAGGTAACGCGAAAGCACGAAAAGGACGCGAAAAACGCAAAAGTTTTTTGCCTTACATCAATGATTCAACTTCATTTTTTGCGTTTTTCGCGTACTTTTAGCGTTTTTCGCGTTAACTAGTTTTATGCGCAACAGCGTATTGCAAACTCAACGCAACGCGTTGCTTCACAACCGAGAGCCGCAACGGCGCACCCGTAAGCCCCGTTTGCTCAGACCACACACAGCGACTGGCAATCACGACTTCAACTCCTGCTTGACGCGCCTCTTGCAAAGCCTTCTCTATCGAATCGCTCATCGTGCCATTACCCGTTCCAGCAACGACGATTCCTCGCAACAGATCATCTTTTGTAGAAGTTGCCAGCAGCGCAAGCACGATGCTGCCAGTTTGATTAGCGTGATTCAGCACGATCTCGATGCGTGGCCATTGGATTTCCTCAGGCGAAGCTGATGCTATTAAATAGTGAGCACTCTGCACAGTGTTTATATCTGGTAGTGGCTCATTTTGTTTAAAAATTGACTCAGCATATGAGTTCCAGAGCACATTCCCCTGCTCCACTCGTGCAACCACACCCGCCTCGCCCAAAGCCACATCCCCACTCGAAAACGCATTCAGCGCAAAGCTGTGAATCTTCTGTACATGTGCTGCATGATGCACATCGCCCGCACACACCGCGAGCACGCCGCGCGCTTGGCCTCCAGAATGCAAAGCGTCTCGTGCCACGATCACCGCATCGCGTAAATTGCGCGGCCCATCAGCCTCGCTGCTGGTCGCTGGCCGCATCGCGCAGGTGAGCACCACGGGTTTTTGCGCGATCAACTCCGCGCAGGCAGCACCCAGTAAGAGATGCAGAAAATACGCCGTTTCCTCCAGCGTATCCGTGCCATGCGTGATCACGATGCCTCGCACATCTACTTGCGCCAAGTGATGCGCGCAACGCTGTGCTAGGCGCGTCATGGTCGCGAAATCCATGTCTTTGCTATCGAGCTGCGCCACTTGCTCGCTGTGCAGCTCATCGCCGCGCAAAGCATCACTCATGCCGGGCACTTCGCGCAACAAATCCGCCACGCTCAGCTGCGCAGCGGTATATCCCGTGTGGTCGCCGCTGCTGGCCGCCGTGCCTGCAATCGTGCCGCCCGTGCCAAGGACGATGATTTTTTGTGCTGTCATAAAAATTTTTGAAAAATACTTGCAAAGCCCATAAAACTGGGCTAATATCCAGTTACTGGATGAGAAATCAGCCCTGTAATCAATCGCAGTTGCCAGCAGTGCGGTTTCTTATCCGGTCAACTTTTTGGAGTGTGCCATGTTCGATTCACCGAAGCTTACCGCCCGTCAGCAGCAAATCCTCACGCTGATCCAAACCACGATTGAAAAAACCGGCTCGCCGCCCACGCGCGCCGAAATCGCCGCCGAATTCGGCTTCAAATCCGCCAATGCTGCTGAAGAGCATTTGCAAGCCCTGCACCGCAAAGGCGCTATTGAATTGCTGCAAGGCACCTCGCGCGGCATCCGCCTGCGCGGCGAAACCCTGCGCGCCATTCACGAAACCCGCACCAAGCAATTCGGCCTGCCCCTGCAAAGCCTCATGCAATTGGCGCTGCCACTCGTTGGCCGCGTGGCCGCTGGCTCGCCCATTCTTGCGCAAGAGCATATTGAGCAAACTTATTACGTCGAGCCCAGCCTGTTCCCCACCAAGCCCGATTACCTCCTCAAAGTGCGCGGCATGAGCATGCGCGATATTGGCATCATGGAAGGCGATTTGCTTGCCGTGCAATCCACCAAAGATGCACGCAATGGCCAAATCGTCGTCGCCCGCATTGGCGAAGAAGTCACCGTCAAGCGCTTTCAGCGCAATAAAAATATCATCGAACTGCACCCCGAAAACCCCGATTTCAAAACCATCATCGTCGAGCCCGGCGAATCGTTTGCGATTGAAGGCTTGGCCGTCGGCTTGATTCGCAATTCATTTGCGATGTAAGGAGTTGCGCCATGTCTGCCGCTACTTTTTCAACCTCTCGCTCTACTGGTGCTTTTAGCTCGGCCATGTTTCAGCAGCTCATGCTGCCGCTGCAAAGCGTGGTGAATTTCTTCTCCCCGCCCGCGCCCAGTCACAGCTTTGCGCGCTCAAGTGCAGCAGCGCCAGCCAGCCTGCAACCCATTCGCCACAGCATGGTGGGTCGCTCAGCCAGCGTATCTGCAAATCAATCCGCCGCACAAATCCTGCGCTCACGCCGCGCGCAAGATGGCCGCATCGTGATCTCAGGTCGCATGCGCGATGTGTGCGCGGAGCTAGATCGTTTGTGCAGCGATCCTGCTTGATTAAAATAACTATTATTTCGATAGCACTCTACGCATATTTTATGCCGGCTAGCGTATGTTTTTGATATAAAAATAGGCTGTCAAGTGCATCATGCAGGCATTTCGGCGCCGCAGTTCCAGCACTGCTCAAACCCGCCCTCCACGCGCTCACCGCACGCGCTGCAAATCCAGTTGCGCTGCGGCGTTCGTTGAATATCTAGCAAAAGTTGCTTCGCGTGTTCCAGTTGCGCATCATCCTGCACCCAAATCTCTGGCAAGCACTGATCTGGCGGTAAATCACCCGCAGCGCCATTGAGAAAATAGCGCTGCATATTCGCATCAATGCCTTGATCTCTGAGCATGTCCACCCAAAGCTGAGCAATCGCAATATTGGGCGCTTGACCAATTCTTTTCATGCGTCCAGCATATCACCGCTTCTCAAAACTATGGGATCATCACTCGCATGAACCTTTACATCATCACTGGCGCATCGCGCGGTATGGGCGCAGCTCTTGCCCAGCAACTCATCCTTCCCGGCAATAGCCTGCTGTGCATCTCGCGCCAAACCAACCCCATGCTAAGCGAACTAGCCGAGCAGCAGCAAGTGCCACTCGCGCAATGGCAGGTCGATCTGCAAGACGCCACGCAAGCAGCTCAAGACTTGCAAGCGTGGCTCAAACCGCAACTGGCCAAGCTGGACAGCATCGCCCTCATCAACAACGCAGGCATGATCCCGCAAATCGCGCCCTTAGCGGATGTGCCCGCAGCAGACATCGCACGAGCCCTGCGCGTTGGCATCGAAGCGCCCATGCTGCTCACCTCCGCCTTCCTGCAAGTCACTGCGCGTTACAGTAGTCTCAAAAAGGTGCTCAACATCTCCTCAGGCCTAGGCCGCCGCGCCATGGCCAGCCAAGCAGGCTACTGTGCCGCCAAAGCCGCACTCGATCATTTCACCCGCTGCCTAGCGCTAGAAGAAGCCCTGAAGCCCCACGGCGCAAAAGTCTGCTCACTGGCTCCAGGCGTAATCGACACTGATATGCAAATCCAACTACGCAGCGCCCCGGCAAATGCTTTCCCAGACCAAGCCGCCTTCATCGGCATGAAAGAGCAAGGCAGCCTCACCAGCCCTCATGAAGCCGCCGGGCGGCTAATTGCTTATCTGGCCCGCTCTGATTTCGGGAGCAATCCAGTGGCGGATGTGCGGGATGTGGCCTGATGTTTGGATGGGTTAGAGGGGGAGGAACACAGAATGCACAGAAATTACGCAGAAAACACAGAAGAATTTCAAAAAAATTGAATGCAAACCAAGATTTCAGACTAGCTGCGCAGCAAGATCACTCAATCAATTTTTGTCTTTTTTCTGTGTTTTCTGTGCAATTTCTGTGCTTTCTGTGTTCCTGTCTCAAAACCTTAACAAGCCAACATATCAAGCCGCATCCTGAAACGCCCCGGCCCGCAAAGTCACCACCAGCGTATCCCGATA
>JAYVJQ010000447.1:0-3161 GCA_043769055.1 Allobrachymonas sp. | reverse complement strand
ATTGGCAGCGCACTTTGCCTGACCCACAGGAACACAGCATGCTTTGGCAGCGGGCTCAGGCTGTCGCACTAGAACGCTTGGTGGGCTTCGGCCGCAGCTTGCCTCGCGGCGATGATTGTGCTGCGCGCTGGGGGCGGGGCTTGCCTTTGGGCGGCTATGCTGAGCTGCTGTTTGACAGCACGTTGATTTTGGGCTCGCGGCTGAATGCGCGCTGGGGGCGCGGCTTGGCGCTGGCGTATGAGAGATCACTGGAGCACACGGACACGCTGAAAGTGCATCAAGAGCAAATGGCGCTGCGTTGGGCTGATGGCCAGAACCGCGCGAAGAACTTTGGTTTGCGCGCCGCCCCCGGATTGCCGTCCAGCTTGGATACTTGGCTGGCCTGGGCAATCGGAGCGCAGCCGCTGCCGGGGCGCTACATGCCGCCTACGGGGCAACCACCGAACCCACCTGTCTACTTGCCGCCGGGCGTGCGCAACGTGCCTCTGAATTTCTTATGCAAATACGAACTGCGCACCTACTCTGGCGCAAGCGGCGTGCTACTGAATTTTGGGCGCTTTCCTTGCCCGGTGGCCGCCGTTTTACAAATCCTACCTGCGAGGTACTACATGACGATCAATACTGTAACGGCTGAGCTGCTGCCCAGCCTTGCCCCTGTGCCGCTTTACGCTGGGGCAACGATCAGCCAAGATGTTGGCAGCTACGCTTGGACGCTCTCTGCTACGGGCCCGGCATCGCTCTACGCGCAACTAGCCGCGGTGCCGGGGCAGCCGAAGGTGCTGAGGGTGACGATCAACGGTATCGCCTTTGTTTTCCAGCTCGACAGCCCGCGCCGCTCGCAGACTTTTGGCAAAACGGAGGTGCAAATCACTGGGCGCAGCGTGACGGCTGCATTAGGCACGGGCTTCGCTCGCGAGACGACGCGGCTATCGACCGCGCCATTCACCGCGCAGCAACTTGCCGCGCAGGCGCTGGCCAATACTGGCGTGACGTTGGACTGGAGCATTGAGGATTGGCTCGTGCCTGCGGGAGCGTGGAGCCACAGCGGCACACCATTAGCGGCTGTTCAGGCGATTGCTGAGGCGGCTGGCGGCTACGTGCAAAGCCACCGCACACTGGCTCAATTGCTGGTGCGTCACCCGTATCCGTTGCTGCCGGGTGGCGTACCTGGTGGGCCTTGGAATTGGAATGGTGCGTTTGCTGCGGATGTGGTGATCGCACCGGATGTGATTGTGCGCCGGTCTACCGAGGTGCGGCCAGCGGCGGCGATCAATGCGGTGTATGTGTCGGGTGCTGACCAGGGCGTGCTGGCGTTGATCAAGCGCGCAGCTACGGCTGGCGATGCGCTGGGCTCGATGGCTGTGGATGCCCTGATCACGAGTGATGTGGTGGCGCGGCAGCGCGGCACGGCCATTCTGGGCGCTGGCGGCGATAAGCTGATGCACCAGCTGGAGCTGCCTGTGCTCGTGGGCGCTGGCCAGCCGGGGGTGCTGAGCACAGATCAGCTCATCCAAGTGCAGGATTCGCCGCCTTGGCGTGGCCGCGTTAGAGCGGTATCGGTGACGCATCAGCGGCCACAGGTGCGCCAAACGGTTCTGGTGGAGGCGGCATGAGCAATATCAATGTCTTCAAAGAATTGATGGCGCTACTGCCATCGAGTCCGCTACTTGTCGGCGAGGTGATTGTGCTGGCCAGCGGCACGGTGACCGTGCAGTATCCGGGCGGCGGCACGCAGATTGCTCGCGGCACGGGCTTTGCTGTGGGCGCGAAGGTTTTTGTGCGCGATGGTGTTGTGGAGGGGCTGGCTCCTTCGCTGCCAACACTCACGCTGGAGGTGTAGCGCACCCAAAAAAAAAGACGGGCGACCCGCGTGGCTGCTCTAACAGCCCCGAGAACCCCTCCCTGCAGAAAAAGCCTGCAAGTCGGCTAAGACCCGCCACTGTGATCACAGCGGTTCTAGCCTATCAGATTTTCCCAACAGGAAAGAGGCTTGCACAATGGAAGAGATTAGATGCGCCGCATGCAATCGCATGCTGGCTCAAGGGCAATACATCAAGTTGATCGTGAAATGCACGCGCTGCAAAACGGTCAACACATTCACAGAGCGCCACCGAGCGCCTCAATCTGAACGCCCAGAGCGTCTAACCTTGAAGGTAGACCATGAGCAATTCTCAAAACAAACCGGCCACACAGGCTAAATCATTCTTTGGCTGGGTGGGCGGCAAAAGCCAGCTCACCAGCAGGATCCTGCCCCTGATCCCGGAGCATAAGCACTATGTGGAGGTGTTTGCGGGCGCGGCTTGGCTGCTGTTTCGCAAGCCGCCTAGCCACAGCGAGATCATCAATGACATCAATGGCGATCTGGTGTGCCTGTATCGGGTGATTTAGAACCACTTTGATGAGTTTGTGCGCTACTTTAGATGGACGCTCATCAGCCGGGAAGAGTTTGAGCGGCTCAAAACTGTGCCGCCAGAGACCTTGACCGACATTCAGCGTGCGTCTCGTTTTTACTTTTTGGTGCGCAATGCCTTTGGCGCCAGGATTACCAACCCGAGCTTTGGCGTCGCAGCCACCCACCGGCCGCGCATGAATCTGTTGCGCATCGAGGAGGAGCTGAGCGAGGCTCATCTGAGGCTGTCGCGGGTGTTCATCGAAAATCGCCCCTACAGCCAAGTCATCAAGCAGGCCGACCGCGAGGCCACATTCTTCTACATCGACCCGCCCTACTGGGACTGCGAGGATGTGTATGGCAAGGGCATCTTTAGCAAGGCCGACTTCACAGCGCTGAGAGATCAACTAGCCACCCTAAAGGGCAAATGGCTTGTCAGCATCAACGATGTGCCGGAGATTCGAGCTTTGTTCAAAGGTTACAACATCAAGCGCGTGGCCACAAAGTACTCGATCTCATCAGGCAAGAGCCAACAGGTGAGTGAGCTGCTGATAGCCAATTACCCTATCGGCAAGTGATGTTCTCTGTGGTGCAATTCCTTTGTTTGTTAGGCAAAGACTTGCACCACCCATTTATCGCGCAAAATCAAGCAAATTTATCGCGCCGCGCTTTACCAAGAAGCTCATACGCACCCGCTCGGCTCACAGCTGCTTGCAGCTCGCTTAAGCCTACTTGCGCGTCGGTGAGCACGGCTTGCATAGGCGAGAGCGTG
>JAYVJQ010000446.1:0-6085 GCA_043769055.1 Allobrachymonas sp. | reverse complement strand
TAATGCTAATCAGGCTTGGGAAATCGATGCGCCTGTGACGGCGCGCTTGAAAGAAGCGGGCGCGGTGATCCTCGGCAAAACCAGCACACCGGAATTTGGCTGCAAAGGCGAGACGAATTCGCCGCGCGCGGGCATCACGCGCAACCCGTGGAACACTGCGAAAACGCCGGGTGGATCTAGCGGCGGCACTGCAGCGGCTGTTGCTGCGGGCATGGGGCCGCTCAGCGTGGGCACAGATGGCGCGGGCAGTGTGCGCATACCCGCAGCGTTTTGCGGCAACTTTGGTATGAAGCCCAGCTTTGGCCGCGTGCCGGCCTATCCGCTCTCGCCCTTTGGCAGCGTAGCGCATCTCGGGCCGCACACCATGAGCGTGCAAGATGCGGCACTGATGATGAATGTGATCGCGCAGCCTGATGCGCGGGACTGGACAGCGCTTCCCTATGAAGGCGTGGATTATTTAAAAGATTTGGAGCAAGGCATCCAAGGCTTGCGCATTGCCTACTCGCCCACCTTGGGCTACGCGAAAAATGTGCATCCAGAGGTCGCTGCCGCAGTCAAGCAAGCTGCTACAGATTTGGAAGCACTCGGCGCACAGATTACGCTGGCTGATCCGGGATTTGATGATCCACTGGAGATCACCACCGGCCTGTGGTTCTTAGGCGCATGGACGGTGTGGAACACGCTGAACGCCGAGCAGCAAGCCGTGACCGATCCCGATTTCCGCGCTGAGGCCGAACTCGGTGCCAAGCTCTCCGCTCTTGATATCCAAAAGCTCAATACGAGGCGTGGCGCATTGGGCAGCCACATGCGCCAGTGGATGAAATCGCCCAGCAACCGCCAAGGCTTCGATCTGCTCATCACCCCCGCAGTTTCCATCCCCGCATTCGATGCAAAAGAAGCCGGCCACACGCCGATGACGCCAGAAGCCATGCTCGGCTGGACGCCCTTCAGTTACCCCTTCAACCTCACGCAGCAGCCCGCTTGCTCCATTCCCTGCGGCTTGACGAGCGATGGTTTGCCGATTGGCTTGCAAATCGTCGGCCCGATGTTTGCCGATGCGCTGGTGCTGCGCGCCGCGCGTGCGTATGAGATCGTGCGCCCGATCACGCGCCCGCGCCTGGGCGCATGAACTTGCTGCGCTGGCTCTGGGCTCTGCCGCTGAGCTTACCAGGTTTGCTGCTGTGGGCGATGGTGCGCATGGTGCGAGGCGCACAACATGCACAAATTCAGCGTGTGCAGGGCGTACCAGTGCTCAGCGTTCACGGGCCATGGGTAAAAAAGTTATTGGAGTTGTATCCATTTTTCGAGCCTGATGCACTGTGCATCGGCTGCGTGGTGCTGGCGCGCAATCAGGAGATGCTCAATCATCTGTGGATGCATGAGCTGGTGCATGTGAAGCAGGCGCTGCGCTGGGGAATTTTGTTTCCTGTGCTGTATCTGGGCGCAAGTCTGTGGGCTGTACTGCGTGGGCGGGATGCGTACTATGGCAATCCGTTTGAGCAGGAAGCTTTGCGTGCGGAAAATGCTGCAAGGGAAAACGTGCAGAAAATTAGGTGAAGCCGCTCCAATCGCTGCGTGGCAGACTCGTCATAATGCAAGCGAAATACTGCACTTCACACCATGAGCCTGCTTGCTATCGATGTTGGAAACACCCGCCTCAAATGGGCGCTGTATAGCAATGCACAGCCCGGTGCTGACGTGCTGGCCAGTGGCGCAGAATTTTTAGAGACGATTGAAACACTGGCCGAAGGCGCTTGGGCGCAGCTGGATGATTTTCCTGCGCCCACCAAAATGATCGGCTGCATCGTGGCCGGCGATGCGCTGCGTCAACGCGTGCAAGAGCAGATCATGGAGCGCTGGGATATTGCGCCGCAATGGGTGCTGGCCAGCCCGCAAGAGGCGGGCCTGATCAATGGCTACGATCACCCAATGCGCCTAGGTGCAGACCGCTGGGTGGCCATGATTGGCGCGTGGCATCGCATGATGGCGCAGCACAGCGCCGCGCCCAAGCCAATTGTGGTGACGATGGTGGGCACAGCGGTCACCGTGGAAGGCATTGGCGTTCAAACCATTTCAAGCACCGAAGTGCAAGGCAAATTTTTAGGCGGCTTCATCTTGCCCGGCCACGGCATGATGCTCAAAGCGCTAGAGTCGGGGACAGCGGGCCTGCATGTTCCCACGGGCGAAGTGTGCGAATTTCCAACCAACACCAGCGATGCGCTCACCAGCGGCGGCACGTATGCGATTGCAGGCGCCGTGCGCCGCATGCGCCACCATGTGCAAAACCGCTGCGGCCAAGACCCCGTGCTCTACATGACTGGCGGCGCAGGCTGGAAGATGCATCCGTGGCTCGGTTTGGATGATATTGAGCTGGTGGACAACTTGATTTTTGACGGGCTGCTGGAGGTGGCGAAGTTTCGGGGTGTATTGAATTAATCACGCCACAGGCACTCAACTCTTCAACCCATCCACTGCCTGAAACATCGCCTGTCTGCCTTGGCTAATGATCTGCCCTTTCCAATCATCCGCATCCACATAAAACGCATCACACAATTGCTGCTTGATCTGCGCTGCTTGTGCAGCAGAGGTTTCGGGATGATTGGCCAGCCAATGCTCGGCGCGCAGTGCTTGCAGCACGTCCATCACAGGCAGCGTGCCGTATTCCATCGCAATCGCGGTGTATTCGGCTTGCGGTGCTTCTTGGTATGCGGCCATCCACATGAGGCCGGTGAGAAAGGCAGACGACGATGAGCCGTTGTAAATGCTGGTGACGGGTGTTTCGCCGCTCGGGTTGCCTGCATTGCCCCACCAGAAGCTGGCACGGGCGTAGGCTTGTGGATCATCTTTGCATGCAAAGATACGCTCGCCGTGGCCTCTGGGGCCTAAGCCGGTATGCAAATCTATCCACGCGAGTTTCTCGCAGCGCGTAGCATACTTTTTCAATACATTGCGCAGCGTGCGGTTGCTCCACGTGGGCGCTTGACCGCCGAAGAAGAGGCCATCCGCATGCGTGTACTGCCCGCGCGTGACGGTTTGCTGAAAGGCGCGCAAGCCAGAGACTTCATCGGCATTCTTTGAGTCTTTCAGTGCTTTTGCCGACATCCAGTCTGCGCAGGCTGCTATGTTTTCAGGAGTAGATGGCCATTGCTCGGGAAGCAATAAGTCATGCAAAGAAGCGTAGTGTTCGTTTGCTGTGGCTGCTGGCAAAGGCTTGGTGAAATCTTGAAAGTTGCGATTCAAATCCACGTTCTCATTCGTCACGCGGCGAATGTGCGAGAAGCCATACGGGTTGAGTGCATGGATGTAGAGCACGGCCACATCAGCTTCTCTGGCTTTATCTCGCCACTCTTGATCGTGCAGCGCAAACACCTGCACGCCCGAGCCACAAAAGCCTTCCACCCCATGGCAAGCGCTGCTAATGATCAGCAAATGCTTGGCATCAAGCGCGCCATCAAACGCGATGTCCATTGCGAGGTCTTCACCGTCGCGCCCTTTAAGAGGATGTACAAACGATTCAATGCGTAAACTCGCCGTGGCCGCAGCTTCTAAAAACTTGACCCGCGCTTGCGCATAGCTGCTAGAAAATGCTTTTGGAATTTCAATCATCAGTTGTTACCGAATGAAGAACAACACAAAAATTTCTGTGTCTTCTTGGTATTTTTCTGTGCTTTCTGTATTCCGCATTCCGCATTCGAAAATCATGCTGCCGCCAACCATTTCTCTGCCAACCTCACCCAATACGTTGCGCCCAGCGGCAGCAGATCATCATTGAAGTCGTAGCTGGGGTTGTGCAGCATGCAAGGGCCGCCGCCGTGGCCCATTTCTCTGTGCGCGCCATCGCCGTTGGCAATAAACACATAAGCACCGGGCTTGGCTAGCAGCATGTAGGAAAAATCTTCTGCGCCCATGGTGGGTTCTTGCGCCGTCACATTGTCCGCGCCCACAATCTCGGCCATCACGCCCGCGCAAAACAGCGCTTCTTTTTCGCTATTGATCGTCGGCGGGTAGTTGCGCACAAACTCAAAATCTACCGTGCCGCCGAAAGCTGCTGCCAAGCCCTCAGAAATTTCTTTCATGCGCTTTTCAATCAAATCGATCAGCTCGGTGGTGAAGGTGCGCACCGTGCCTTCTAGCTTGCATGAATCGGGGATCACATTGGTGGCTTCCCCTGCGTGAATCATCGTCACGCTGATCACGCCCGCTTCCACGGGCTTTTTATTGCGGCTGATGATGCTTTGAAACGCTTGCACGGCCTGCGTGGCCATGATGATCGGGTCAACCGAGTTGTGCGGCAGCGCGGCATGCCCGCCCTTGCCGTGAAACACAATTTTGAATTCATTGCTGGAGGCCATCACCGGCCCGGGGCTCACTGCAAATTCGCCCACCTTGGGGCCCGGCCAGTTGTGCATGCCAAACACGGCTTCCACCGGAAATTTATCAAACAAACCATCCTTGATCATCTCGCGCGCGCCGCCGCCGCCTTCTTCTGCGGGCTGGAAGATGAGATAGACCGTGCCATCAAAATTGCGGTGCTTAGCAAAGTGCTGGGCAGCGGCCAAGAGCATGGCCGTGTGGCCATCGTGCCCGCAGGCGTGCATCTTGCCGGCATGCTTGCTGGCATGCGCGAAGCTGTTGTACTCCTGCATCGGCAGCGCATCCATGTCGGCGCGCAGGCCAATCGCGCGATCCGATGTGCCCGATTTCACAATGCCCACCACCCCCGTGGTGCCCATGCCGCGATGAATCGGGATGCCCCATTCAGTGAGCTTGCCTGCCACCACATCGGCGGTGCGCTTTTCTTCAAAGCACAGCTCAGGATGCGCATGAATATCGCGGCGAATTTGCGCCATGCTGGCGGCTTGGGTGACGAGGGAATCAATGATTTTCATGGGACTGCTTTCAAAAAACACAGCCAACAGTTTACGCCTTCTTCAAAAGGCATAAACTTGAAGCCCTGTGGCCTAGGAGACTATCGCTCGCCCAACCGTGCACTAGAAACTTTACCGCCTCACACGCCCATCGTCAGTCAGTACCGTCAAATCAACAAATTTAGAAGCGGTGTGTTGGTTCGGGCCGAAGTTCACGGTGAAGCCGCCCATTTGGTAGCTTTGCATGCTCTCAATAGCGGTGATGAAAGCTTCCCGGGTGGCATTGCGGCCTGCACGGCGCATGGCTTCCACAAAAATCTTGGCAGCCACAAATCCCTCCATGCTGGAGTAGTTGATGCTGAGATCTTTGTTGGTGGCACTGGCGACTTTTATGGCCTCCAGATATTCGCCAGCAACGGGGGTGTTGGGCGAGTAGGGGTAAGGCATCACTTGGCTGACCACAACTCCCCGTGCCTCTTTGCCCAGCTCGGTGAGCAAAGCTTGCGTGCCCACGAAGGAGACGTTGTAGAACGTGCCACCAAAGCCCGCTTTGCGCGCTTCTCGAATGAAGGCTGCACAGGATTTGTAAGCGCTGATTTGCACAATGGACTCGGGCTGCTTGGCCATGATATCGGCAACGGCTTTTTTCACATCAATGGAGTTGCGCTCAACGGTGCCCAGCGAAGTCATGGGCAAATTCAATGCTTTAAGTGCACGCTCAACGCCTTCTAAGCCTGCTTTGCCATAAGCGTCGTTTTGATAAAACACGGAGAATTTTTTAATGCCCACCGCGCTGGCCTGTTTGACGATGGCCGCCGTCTCATCAAAATAGCTGGCTCGCACATGGATGGCGTAGCGATTGAAGGGCTCGCGCAGCACTTGTGCGCCGGTGAATGGCGCGAAGAAGGGCACTTTTGCGGCGGTGGCCAAAGGCAATGCGGCGACGCTGGTGGGCGTGCCAATATAGCCAAATAAGGCGAACACATCGTCAGCGAGAAACTGCTTGGTATTGGCAGCAGTTTTCTCGGGCTCATAGCCATCGTCAACCGTGCGCAGATCAATCTGCCGACCATTGATGCCGCCTTTGGCATTGACTTGGTTGAAATAGAGCTTGGCACCTTCTCGAAACTGTATGCCCAGCTGTGCGGCGGGGCCGGTTAAGGGGGCGGATTGACCCAGTACGATGCTATTGTCTGATTGTGCAAAAGCGGGCCATG
>JAYVJQ010000445.1:0-2952 GCA_043769055.1 Allobrachymonas sp. | reverse complement strand
GCGGCGATGCATTTGTACAGCGATTTTGAATTGATTGAATCCCGCCAGACTGAAAACCTGATGCTGGGCGGCTATTTTGGCTTGAGTTTGGCCGTGGTATTGATGTGCTTGGCCAGTGGCTTGGCGCTGCGCTATGCCAATTATTTTCGCTATGCCTTTTATGTGGGCGTGTTGGGGGTCACGCAAATTGCTTTTCTTGGCTTGGGCACGCAATACCTCACGCCAGAGGCCGTGAGCTGGAACGGAGTTTCTAGCTTTGTGATGCCTACGCTGTCGGTGATTGTGGCGTTGTGGCTTGTTCGCGCGCTGGTGCGCCCCGGGCAGTTTTCCAGATGGTTGGATGGGTGGGTACTGCTGCTCATGACACTGCTCGGTGTGCTCATGGCAGTTGAAACATTTTCTCCTAGCTACTTAGGATTTCGCTTGTCCAATGGTTTGACGATGGTGAGCATGCTCAGCCTGTATCTTGTGGTGTGGCGAAGTGCACGGCTCGGTGATCGCAATGCGAAATGGATTGCCCTAGGCTTCTTGCCGATTGTGATTGCAGGGCTGTTTCCCGTGCTGCGAAACTTTGGTGTGGTGAGCACCGGTTTTCTTTCGCAATACGCCGTGACGATTGGCGCTGCGCTTGAAGTGCCTTTGCTGCTGTACGCGCTGATGCAGCGCTCATCCAGCCAGCGCGATATGTTGATCCGCGAGCAAGCGCTCAAGCAGCAAGATGCACTCACGGGTTTGGCAGATGAGCGCCGCTTCATCAGCAAACTGCACGGCAGCCTGCTACGCGCCCGTCGTTTTAATCATCGCTTAGGCATGCTGCATGTGCGGCTGGCCAACCATGCACACATTCACAAAGAATTCGGTGAGCAAACGGCCAATGCTGCCATGCTACTCACTGCCAATCACCTGCGCAACATCGGCCGCGAGATTGATATGCCAGCACGCTTGGATGGCCCGCAATTTATATTGCTGATTGAAGGCCCAGTGACTTCAGCGCGCGTGATCGAAATGGCCACGCATTTGCTCGCGCAATCGCTGCGCCCCTCTGATTTGCTGCCGGTGGGTACACAGCCCAAGCTCTTGATCAGCGCAGCTTTTTTGCCCGATGAGCAAGCCGATGGACTGGGTGAAGATGCCAACACGCATTACCAATGGTTGCTTAGCCAAGCTGAATTGCAGCAGCAAATCGATAGCAAAAAAGCGATTCGCGCGCTGAATTTTTGAGCTTTATTTACTCAGCAATCGCATTGCGCCTTCAAGCCCTTGCAAGGTCAGCGGAAACATGCGGTCGTTCATCATCTGGCGGATGATGCCGATGCTCTGGCGGTATTCCCACACGCCTTGCGGCTCGGGGTTGATCCATGCGAATTTGGGGAAGGCTTCCGTCAGGCGCTGTAGCCACAAGCTGCCCGCTTCTTCGTTGTTGTATTCCACGCTGCCGCCGGGCTGCAAAATTTCATACGGACTCATCGTGGCATCGCCTACGAAGATGAGTTTGTAATCCTTGTTGTATTTACGCAGAATATCCATCGTGGGAAATTTTTCTGCGAAGCGGCGGCGGTTGTTCTTCCACATGAAGTCATACACGCAGTTGTGAAAATAGTAAAACTCAATATGCTTGAACTCTTGCTTGGTGGCGCTGAATAATTCTTCCACGCGCTTGATGTGTTCATCCATCGTGCCGCCCACATCCATGAGCAGCAGCACCTTCACATTGTTGTGCCGCTCGGGGCGCATTTTGATGTCGAGATACCCTGCGTTCTCAGCGGTTTTGCGAATCGTGTCGTCTAAATCCAGCTCGTCTTGCGCACCCAAGCGGGCAAATTTTCTCAGGCGGCGCAGGGCGATTTTGATATTGCGCGTACCCAATTCCTGCGAATCGTCGTAGTCTTTGTAGGCGCGTTGATCCCATACTTTGATGGCCGATTTGTTGCGCCCACCAGCTTGCCCAATGCGAATGCCTTGCGGGTTGTAGCCATTTGCGCCAAAGGGCGATGTGCCGCCCGTGCCAATCCATTTGTTGCCGCCTTCGTGACGCTCTTTTTGCTCTTCAAAGCGTTTTTTGAGTGTCTCCATCAACTCATCCCAGCCCATCGCTTCGATCTTGGCTTTTTCTTCTGGTGAGAGTTCGAGTTCTAAATTTTTACGCAGCCACTCCAGCGGCACATCTTGCGTGAAATCCGCCACCATCTCCACGCCTTTGAAGTAAGCCGCAAACGCGCGATCAAACTTATCAAAGTGCTTTTCATCTTTCACCAAAGCCGTGCGGCTCAAATAGTAAAAATCGTCAATCTTGTATCCATCCTCACTCACAGGCCCCACCACGCCTTCTTTGACGGCTTCAAGCAGAGTCAGATACTCTTTGACGGAGACGGGCAGCTTGGCGCTGCGCAGGGTGTAGAAGAAGTCGATCAGCATGGTATTGAACTCTGATTATTGTGGCCAGCTCTTAGGATCGCGCTTATGATGCAGGCAACCGTATACATGCACGATCTCACCTTCGATTCGGAAGTGCAGAGAGTAGGGGAATTTCAATATAAAAGCTCGGCGGATATCGTTGTACTCAATCGCATGAATCTCTGGGTAGCGCTCTAGCTTGGCTTCGAGAATTTTGAGTTGTCGCAGAAATTCAGTGCCTAAACCGCCGGACTGCGTTTCGTACCACGCAAAAGTGTCTGCAATATCTTGCTCGGCGGCATCCGAATAGCGGGCGACGAATCTCACAAGCGTACGCCCAGTCTGGCTGCAATTTCTTCCAAACTGCTTCCGTGTCCCGGATTGGCTTCACTCCAAGCAACGCGCCGCATGATCTCAAATTGCGCGGCTTCGCTTGTAGCGCGTGCGGTTGCGGCTTCTTCGGCGATGTTGTCCCAGATATCTTCCACGAGCTGGATTTTTTCGTGAAGCGTATATTGGGCAATGGCTTGGGGCAGGGCGCTCATGGGGTATTCCTTG
>JAYVJQ010000444.1:0-8337 GCA_043769055.1 Allobrachymonas sp. | reverse complement strand
TGCGAATGCTGGCCGCGCCACGTGCTCAAGGCGAAAAGCAGCGACATCATCATCGGTTCACCGCCACTTGCCTTTACCTTTGGCTTGGGCGGCTTGCTGTTGTTTCCTATGTGGGCGGGCGCGAGTGTGTACTTTCACGACAAAGCCTACACGCCTGAGATCATGGTGGATGTGATCAACCAGATCCAAGCCACCATCAGCTACACCGCGCCCACGTTTTATCGGCAGATGGCGGCGTTTGCCAAAACCAAAGGCGTAAGCAGCTTGCGCATCAGCGTGAGCGCAGGCGAGGGCTTGCCCGATGCCACGCGGCAACTCTGGAAAGAAGCCACTGGCCTAGAAATGCTCGATGGCATTGGCGCAACCGAGTTATTTCATATCTTCATCTCCAGCGCAGGCGCAGATGTGAAGCGCGGCGCAATTGGCAAAGTGGTGCCCGGCTACACAGCGAAGGTGGTGGACGATGCAGGCAACGAATTGCCGCGCGGCCAAGTGGGCAAGCTCGCAGTCATCGGCCCCACAGGTTGCAAATACTTGGCCGATGCACGCCAAGCGAATTACGTCAAAAACGGCTGGAACTACCCCGGCGATGCTTTCTTGCAAGACGACGACGGCTACTTCTTTTATCAAGCAAGAGCCGACGACATGATCGTCAGCGCCGGCTACAACATTGGCGGCCCCGAGGTGGAAGATTGCTTGCTCAAGCATCCAGCGGTAGCCGAATGCGGTGTGATAGGCGCGCCTCATGCGGAGCGCGGCATGATCGTGAAAGCGGTTGTCGTGCTCAAAGCGGGGCATGTGGGCGATGAGGCGATGGTCAAGCTCCTGCAAGAGCATGTGAAAGCATCACTTGCGCCCTACAAGTATCCGCGCGAGATTGAATTTCGTAACGCCTTGCCTCGCACAGAGACGGGTAAGTTGCAACGGTTTAAATTGCGAACAACTTCTTGAATACCGTAACGCAGAAAGCACAGAAATCTCACAGAAAACACAGAAAAGAAAATCAAACATCCGAAAAGATTGCGAGCCAATAAGCGCAGTAAAAAGCAACGGAATTTTTCTGTGTTTTCTGTGTAATTTCTGTGCTTTCTGTGTTCCGTATTTGAATTTGAATTTGAATTTGAATTTGAATTTGAATTTCTTCGCCGCACTCACATACATCAACCCAAGTACCCAACATGCTCCAACACCTCCAGCCCCCCAATTGGGCAGCGCCCAAAGGCTATGCCAATGGCATTTCAGTCACGCTCACCGCGGGCAGCCAGCTCATCACTGTGGGTGGGCAGATTGGGTGGAATGCGCAGCAGCAGTTTGAAAGCGATGACTTCATTGCGCAAACTAGGCAAGCCTTGCAAAACATCCTCGCCATTTTGCAAGCCGCAGGCGCAGGCCCCGAGCACATGACGCGCATGACTTGGTACATCACCGATTGCGATGAATACAACGCGCGCTTGAAAGAATTGGGCGGCGTCTACCGCGAAGTCATGGGCAAAAACTTCCCGGCTATGAGTTGCGTCGGCGTGGCGCGCTTGGTGGAGCAGCGCGCGAAAGTAGAGATTGAAGTGACGGCGGTGAAATCTTAATCACTATCAAATAAATAGCACTCTGCGCTTATTTCATAACGGCTACTTGCCGTTTTTGCTTAAAAAATGCCCTCCAAACAGCACCACAGCCAGTGCAGCACCCACACAAGCTACGCCGGCCCACTGCCATGCGCTCACGCTCTCGCCCAGTATCAGCATGCCCGCTGCAATGCCCACTACAGGCACGCCAAGGCTAAGGGGTGCAACACGGTTTGCTGCATGTCGCTTGAGTAAATTCGTCCACATGGCATAAGCCGCAATCGTGGCAATCCAACCGAGATACGCCGCTGCGCCCCAAGCAAGCCAAGGCGCTTGCGTGAGGCTCTTGACGACAGCGCCGACGCTGCCTGTATCCAGCCAAGCCGAGAGCAACACAAAAGGAATGATCGGCACCGCCGAGCTCCACACGACAAAGGCCAATGCGTCGTAACCGGGGGCAGCTTGCTGCGCTTTGCGCGCCACGATATTAGAGATAGCCCATGAAGCAGCCGCGCAAAGGTTCAATGCAAAGGCAAACACGGTGACCGCTGAACTCACGGCCGAACCCATCACGAAATGCAGCGCAAAACAGATCAACGCCATTGCCGCCAATGCCAAGCCAAGTACCTGTGCCCGGTTCAAGCGCTCATGCAACAAGACCATGCCCAACAGCGCCGTAAAAAACACTTGCGTTTGCATCAGCACCGATGCCAGCGATGCCGTCATGCCAAATTTCAGCGCGGTGAATAAAAAACCAAACTGCCCGATCCCCTGCGCCACGCCATACAGCAGCACCCAGCGCCAAGGCAGCCCGCGTGGGCGAATGAAAAGCATCAAAGGCAATGCCGCCATCAAGTAGCGCGCAGCGCCCATTTGAAACGGCGTCCAACTCGCCAGCCCCCATTTCATCACCACGAAATTGAGCCCCCAGCTGACCACGATGAACAGTGCAAACGCGCTGTCGCGTGCAGAGAAGGCGGGAGTCGTTGGCATGCATTGATTGTGACCGAGCTTATCGCTGTCAGCCCGTTATGATTCATGTTCAATATGCAGCTCATTGATACCGACACGATTCAAGCCTTCCAGCACGATGGCGCAGTGGTGCTGCGCGGCGTGTTGCCCACGATGCAGCTCTTGCAGCTTGAATTGGGCATTGAGCACAACCTGGCCAACCTCAGTCCATTGGCCATTACCGCCAGCGAAGCTGACGACCCTGGCCTCTTCATCGAAGACTTTTGCACATGGCAGAGCAACCCGCATTACGAGAGCATCTTGAAAGAAACCGCGCTGCCGTGGATCGCCCGCGATTTGATGCAGAGCGAATCGGTGCGCATTTATCACGACCACTTATTGGTGAAAGAAGGCGGCACGCGCGCGCCCACGCCGTGGCACCAAGACCAGCCGTACTACAACATTGCAGGTCGCCAGAATGTGAGCTTTTGGATTCCGGTGGATCCTGTGCCTATGGAGAGCAGCCTGCGTTTGATTGCTGGCTCGCACGAAGGCACATGGTTCATGCCGCGCACCTTTCGCGATGCACAGGCCAAATGGTTTCCTGAAGGTGCGTTACAGGAACTTCCCGATATTGTAGCGGGCCTCCAAGCTCAGCCACCGCAATTCAAAGAGCTGAGCTGGGCGCTTGAGCCCGGCGATTGCATCGCTTTTCACATGCTCACCCTGCACGCCACGCGAGGCACTGCACCCAATCAACGCCGCCGCGTGTTCAGCGCGCGTTACATGGGCGATGACACGCGCCATGCCGTGAGACCGTGGCGCACTTCGCCGCCCTTTGAAGGCTTAGCAAATCGCTTGCCCAATGGCGCTGAAATGAACGATGCGCTCTTTCCGCGTTTGGTTTGAGCAATAAAAAAGAGCAGCGGGTTGCCCTCGCTGCTCTGATCTGATTGCCCGCAAGAGAATTACTGCGGCTTCAAGCCGACGTTTTTCGCCACAGCTGCACCCGCTTTGATTTCATCGCGGTAGAAGCTGTCTAAGGCGTTGAGTGTCATGGGCGGAGCGAGGATCACGCCCGTAGCTTCCACGGATTTCCGCACTTCAGGCTTAGCCAATGCGGCGAGCACGGCGCTGTTGACCGCGGCGGCGATGGAGTCAGGTGTGTTTTTACTCACTTGCAAGCCAATCCAAATGCTGTAGTCGTAGCTGCTGAAACCGCTTGCTTCACGGATCAATGGCACTTTAGGCAGGCGAGGAACAGACGCAGCAGCCACCATGGCAATCGCTTTGATCTGGCCAGATTCAACCGCGCCAGGCACGGGGCCTGCAACTGGCAACACGCCCCAATCGAGCACGCCACCCATCAAATCTTTGAGGTAAGGTGCCAAACCGTTGTAGGGCGCATGCAGTGATTCGTATTTACCAATCTTGGCGGCATCTTCAGCCATGAGGTGATACAGCGAGCCAACGCCGGTGCTGCCGAAAGCCAATGGCTTCGATTGTTTTTTGGCGTATTCCACGAGCTCGGCCATGGTGTTGACGGGCAAATCTTTGCGCACGGCAATCATCATGGGTGTGCGGCCCATCAGGGCGGCCATGCGCATGTCTTCTGGCTTGTTTTTCGCAGCGGCGATGCCCAGCGGGGTGTAGATCAATTCGAGCGGTGAGCCAGCCAAAATCGTGTAGCCATCTGCAGGTGCAGTAGCCGCTTTGATCACGCCCAATGAACCGCCCACACCCACCACGTTTTCCACGATCACGGGCTGATTGGAGCCCTCAGAAATAGCTTTGGCCATCACGCGTGCCACTACATCGGAGGGGCCGCCCGCAGGAAAGGCTACGATCATATTGACTTGGCGTGATGGGTATTGCGCATGCGCTAGGCTGACGCTGCCCAACAAGGCAATGCCGGCAAGGCCAGCGAGTAAGGCTTTGAAGTAGAGTTTCATGAGTTGTCTCCTCGGGGTTAGTGAAAGGTCGGGTTAAATGTTCGCCGCTGCTGACCGGGCAACAGGCGATGTTGAAACTGAAATCGGTTGATGCGATCCGCAGAACGCAAAGTTCACCTCAGGCGCGAGGCCGCTCACGATGCGGGCGATGCTCTTGCCTGAGCCGCAGGCGTGCGTCCAGCCCAGCGTGCCGTGGCCGGTGTTCATGTACAGGTTGCTGATCTTGCTTTGGCCAATGATGGGCACATTGCTGGGCGTGGCAGGGCGCAGACCCGTCCAGTAGCTGGCTTGTGTGGTGTCGCCCGCGCCAGGGAAGAGCTGCTCCACGCGGCGCACGATGGCCTCGCAGCGCACGCGGTTCAAATCGCGGTCGTAGCCGTTGAGTTCTGCTGTGCCTGCAATGCGCAGGCGATCGCCGCGCGGGTCACCGTCTTTCGGCGTGAGGCGTGAGAACACCAATTTGAATTCATCATCCGTCAAGCTCACCTGATGCGCCATGCTCGCATCTTTCACGGGCATGGTCACGGAGTAACCTTTGGCAGGATAAATCGGCAGGTTAATGCCCAGTGGCGCGGCGTAAATTGGGCTGAGTGAACCCATCGCCAGCACGTAGCTGTCGGCCTTGAGCTTTTGGAAGCGCCCTTCGCCATCGGTGGCTTCTACATGATCGACTTTGCCACCTACCTCACGCAAAGCCGTGATCGTGTGGCTCATCAAAAACTTCACGCCGGCCGCTTCGCAGAGCTTGACCAACTCGCGCGCAAACTGATTCGCATCGCCCGATTCATCTTCAGCGGTGTAGGTCGCGCCCGCCAATGTGCCACGCATGTGGCGCAGCGCGGGCTCTAGTTTGATCGCCTCTTCTGCGCTGATCACTTGCCGCTCGCAGCCGAGCGCGCGCATTTGTTCGGCGGGCTTCAGTGCGCCTTCAAACTCTTTTTGCGAGGTGTAGAAATGCAAAATGCCTTGCGTGCGCTGGTCGTAATGCAGGCCAGTCGATGCACGCAGCTCTTGCAGCATGCTACGACTATACGTGCCCAAGCGCACGATCTGCTCAATATTGTGCCGCGTGCGCGCGGGCGTGCATTCGCGCATGAACTGCAAGCCCCACAGCCACTGCCGCATATCCGCGCGAATGCGAAATAAGAGCGGCGCATCTTCCTTGCCCAACCACTGCAACACTTTGAGCGGCGCACTCGGATTAGCCCAAGGCTCAGCATGGCTCACCGAAATTTGCCCGCCATTGGCAAAGCTGGTCTCAGCCGCCGGATTGGCCTGCCGATCCACCACAGTGACATCGTGGCCGAGTTGAGAGAGGTAATAAGCGGAGCTGACACCCAGCAAGCCGCTGCCCAAGACGAGAACTTTCATTTTTAAAGCCTTTTAAGGAGGTAGCCGGCATAAAATCAGCGCAGAGTGCTATTGAATTAATAGCAATTGCGCATCGACTATGCACTGCCGCTCCCCCTGTCCTTGATACCTGAGAGATTCACACCCGATCACTAGATTAGGCATTTGCTCCTTCGGTGCGCCTGCGCAGATGCGAGGCGGCTCTCCAGACGGCTTTAACAAAAAATGCAGTGGTGGTGACCTGAGCGTGTATGGGAGTTTGCGCCTTCGGTGGATACGATCAGTACTTCATGCAAAATACTGCCGCATCACTCTCCTGCATAGCTGAAATATAGTGCATGTTTCTTGGGTTGGCAAGCCTCTTTTCAGCGGAAAATAGTTTGTTTTTCTAGTGTTTACCCTAGGATTTCGGGCAACGCTCAAGACACGGTTTGGTAATACAAATTCTGCGGATGTTTAGCTTGGGCAAAAAAGTACCAGCGCTCGGCTAACAAGCCCGGTGCTTGAAGCAGCATGGCTAGCACCCAAGGTAATGCGCCACCAGCGGCCAAGCCCCACAGAAGGCACAAGGCGGGCAAAGCAAAGCCGAGCACCTGAAAGCCGATGCGCACGTTCTTCACAGCCACATCGGTTGCGCCATGAAAAAACTCGCGCGTGTTAAATGAGCCGGCGGACATACCCATAGACTTTTGCACCAGTTTGCTGGCGTTGATACCCGTGGCCGTTTGCAGGGTGGATTTATGCCGCAGCGCGGAGTTGCGGCGCACGGCCATCGCGCGAAACCACCAAGCTGCAAGCACCAGCGCCAAAGTCGCAAACCCGAAGCTTTGCAGAAATTCCATCTGCCCAGCCATCGCTGCCAAGGCGCAGGCCAACACCATGCCCGAGGACAAACCAATCAGTGTGAAGTTGACGATGGTCAAATGATGCGCCCATTCCTCGATGAAGCGCAAGCAGGCGTAGATCATCGCGGTGCAGTACCACAGCGCAAAGGAAGCCATCACAATAAGCACCGGCAGCAGCGCCACCCAGCCCGCGCTAACCTTAAAGTACAACGCCAGCCACCATACACCCACCAGCGCAATGAAAGCCGGCAAGATGATGACCTCGCGCGACATCCAAGAGGTGCGCCACATCAGCGCGGCTCGCCAAGCGCGCATCTTGTGACCCAGATGCAAAAACGAAGAAGCTAGACCCGCGATCAGCAAGACCTCGCCCACTGCAATCACTGTCAAAACAAACGAAGGAGTCATCTGGACTCGCATCAGCGTGGCCACAGCCAGTAAAACCAACAGCCCTTGCGCAATACCCGCCAGCGTGGTGAAAAACAAAATAGAAAACGCGGGATGCATATTAATTCTCCACTGAGGTGGAGCGGCGCGGCAGGTACTGATTGGCCGGCGTGGTCTCCCATTCGGGCATCAGCGCATAACCACCGCGCTCGCGAATCGCTTTAGAGACCTCGGATTCGGGATCTTTCACATCGCCAAACAAGCGCGCACCCGTTGGGCAGGCTTTGACGCAGGCGGGTTTGCGATCCTCCTTGGGCAAGTGCTCGTCGTAGATGCGATCCACACACAAGGTGCACTTAGTCATCACTTGGCGCTCTTCATCGAGTTCGCGCGCGCCATAAGGGCAAGCCCATGCGCAGTATTTGCAGCCAATGCATTTGTCGTAATCAACAAGCACGATGCCATCTTCCTTGCGCTTGTAGCTCGCACCCGTGGGGCACACCGGTACGCAGGGCGGGTCTTCGCAATGCAAGCAGCTCTTAGGAAAGTGCACCGTGTCCATGCCCGGATAAGTGCCGGCTTCGTAGGTTTGCACGCGGTTGAAAAACGTACCGGTAGGATTCGCGCCATAAGGCTGCAAATCGGCCAACGGGCCAGCGCTGCCCGAGGTGTTCCACTGCTTGCAAGAGGTCACGCAGGCGTGGCAGCCCACGCAGACATTCATATCAATCACCAAGGCCAGTTGCTTGGCCAGCGTTTCGCCCGGCAGCGCGCGCACGGTAGCCGGCGGCTTGGGAGGCACTGCGCTGGGCTGTGAATCAATCAAGTTATTTTGCAAAATATCTTTGAGCCACTTCATCATGATTTCTTCCTTCCAGCGAAGTAGGTCAACACGTGGACCGCCTTGCCCACCACGCCGGGCGTTTTGGGCATGGTTGCCATTTGAGGGAATGAGAGTTTTTCTTCTTCAGGTGCAGCGGGTCGAATGCGCACGCGAACGTCGTACCAGCCGGCTTGGCCGGTAATCGGGTCAGAGTTGCTGATGGTTTTGCCACCGCGTGGGGTGTTTTTGCTGACGGGGAACGGCAGCTCTTCAGTGATCAAATGATTAAGTAAAAAGCCTTTGCGCGCTTCATCCGAACCGGGGGCGAGTTGCCAAGCGCCATCGGCTTTGCCAATCGCGTTCCATGTCCACACCGTGCCCGGCTCCACCGCCTCGCTGTGGCGCACCATGCAGCGCACCTTGCCCCATTGGCTCTCCACCCAAGCCCAGCCGCCATCTGCAATGCC
>JAYVJQ010000443.1:0-4695 GCA_043769055.1 Allobrachymonas sp. | reverse complement strand
TCCATGCCCGCGTAATGCGCTTCAATTGATTGTGCGAGCTTCGCGGCCAAGCGCTTAGCCTTCGGCGTCGCGCGAATGACTTGCTTGCGCGCATCTTGCGCATCGACCGCGCGCACCACCAGCCCATCGCGCGCCATGCGCGTGAGCACACCTGAGAGGCTGGGGCCTAGCAGATACGCCTCTTGCGCAATCGTGGCCACATCGCAAGCCGGATGCTCCGCGAGCACGCGCAGCACGCGCCACTGCTGATCCGTCAAGCCGCTTTTGCGCAGGTTCGGGCGAAAGTGCAGCAGCACCGCCTCGCGCGATTCCAGTAGCAACCGGGGGAGATTACGATGGGCAAATACAGTCATTAGTTAACATCTTAACTAAATTCTAAATGTTGTCAACCCCCTAACTTGGCCACGCTCTCCACCAAAGCCTTTGATTCCAACTGCGTGAGCGCCCACACCTGCTGCGGCCCGAGCACGGTGATGCCTTGGGGCACGTATTGCAAGGCGGCATCCACGATTTCTGCAAGCTTAGAAGGCCGCACAGGTTGCTCTTGACTGGGTATCATGAATTTGAAGATGCCCAGCATCCAGTGTGCCAATTTCTCCAACGGATTTGCGGATGCAAAGGCAGCAGACTTTTCTGCGCTGCGCACAATGATCAGGCGATCAAAGCCGATGCTAGCAAGCGCATGCTCATCCAGCGAAGCGAGACCGGCTTTGAGTGCTTCAGGTAAAGTGCCTTGCACATGCGGCAGCACCACAGCTAAGGTGCGAGCGCCTTGGGTATGCAGCCATTGGGCCAGAGCGGGCAGTTGCGCGGGAATCGGTGTCCACAGCGCCCTTTCGCGTTCATAAAACATGCGCGGCGGCTCAAACATCACCACCGCCACATCACAGCGCTGCGCGAGTGCTGGCCATTGCGCAAGCTCACCAGCTACCAGCTGCAATGAAATCGCTTGTAAGCCTTGCTGCATCGGCTCGCGCGCGAGCACCTGTGTGTGCGCATAGCGCCCCGTGCCCGAGAGACGCATGAGCACGGCATTGCCCAGCACGCCCGTGGCGCCTGCAATCAGCAACTCGGGCTTGGCTGCAAGCGTTGACCGCAGACGACTAGAAGCCGCTGCAAGGGCTTGATCTGGGGAAATTTGCATCTATGTATGCTAATGTCTCGCATCGGCCGTTTTGGCTTATCGAAGGAGTAGCGATGAAAAAATTTCTTTTGGCCCTTTTACTCAGCGTAAGCGCCCTGCTCACGGGCTGCGGCTACAACGATTTTCAGCGCTTGGATGAGCAATCCAAAGCCGCTTGGAGCGAGGTGCTGAACCAATACCAGCGCCGCGCAGATTTGATCCCCAATATCGTCAACACCGTCAAAGGCGAAGCCGGCTTTGAACAAGACACGCTGGTCAAAGTGATCGAAGCGCGCTCCAAAGCCACCAGCATTCAAATGACGCCTGAGATGCTCAACAACCCCGAAGCGATGAAGAAATTCCAAGCGGCGCAAGGTGAGATTGGCTCGGCTTTATCGCGCTTGCTCGTTGTCACGGAAAACTACCCCAATCTCAAAGCCAACCAAGGCTTCCAAGACCTGCGTGTGCAGCTTGAAGGCACAGAAAACCGCATCACTGTGGCACGTAACCGTTACATCAAAACCATTGAGGAATACAACGTGCTGGCGCGCAGCTTTCCAAGCAATTTAACGGCCATGGTGTTCAGCTATTCGCCCAAGGCGGGCTTTACGGTGGCCAATGAAGCGCAGATTTCTGCACCGCCTACGGTGGACTTCAACAAGAAGTGATTTTGAAGCTTTTTAGGCCACTAGCCGGCATAGAATATGCGTAAAGTGCTATGAAATTTATAGTATTTTTTCGCTGGCTCAGTCTGCTGCTGCTCAGTGCGCTGTGTGCAGGCGTGTTCGCGCAACAAACCGTGCCGCCGCTCACGGGCCGCGTCGTCGATACCGCGCAAATTCTTTCGGCGGGTGAAGCAGGCAGTATTGAAACGCAATTGGCCAGAATCGAGCAAGAGCGCGGCTCACAAATCGTCGTACTGCTAGTCAACACCGTCGCTCCCGAAGACATTGCCAGCTATGCCAATCGCGTGGCCAACGAATGGAAAATCGGCAGAAAAAATGTGGGCGATGGCGTGCTCCTCATCATCGCCAAAGAGGATCGCAAGCTGCGCATCGAAGTAGCCAAATCATTAGAAGGCGCAATTCCTGATTTAGCAGCCAAGCAAATCATTAACGACGCACTCGTGCCCGCGCTGCGCCAAGGCAAATACGCCGATGGCATTGAAGCCGCGCTGCAAAAGCTGGATGCGCGCATTGCGGGCGAAAACTTGCCTGCACCCTCCTCAACGGGCGGCTTCGATCCAGAGGAACTGGGCTTTCAGTGGATGGATTTGCTGATCTTTTTATTCTTCGCCGTGCCGATTGGCGGCGCGGTGGTCAAAGGTATTTTTGGCAATAAGCTGGGCTCGCTCGTCACGGGCGGTGCAGTGGGCGGCATTGCATTTTTTGTCACCGCCAGCTTGATCGTTGCAGGGATTGGCTTTGTCATTGCGCTCATCTTTACTCTCGCCACCAGCTTTGGCCGCAGCGTGGCAGGCCGGCGCGGGCGGGGCTATGACGGTGGCGGTTGGAGCGGCGGCTCATCCAATGACAGTTGGGGCAGTGGTGGTGGTGGCGGGGGCTTTAGCTCTGGTGGTGGTGGCGATTTTGGTGGCGGTGGCGCGTCGGGAGATTGGTGATGAAGCGATTAACTCTCTTGCAACGCTTGAAACGCATCTGGAAACACCGCTGGATGGACGACCGCGATGTGCGCCGAGCAGCACCACCTGAGCTGTTGCAGCAACTCGAACGCTATGTGGCAGCCAGCGAAGCCCGCCACAGTGGAGAAATTCGAATCTGTATCGAAGCGGGCCTGCCCATGAGCTATCTTTGGCGAGATGCCAGCCCCCGCGAGCGCGCCATCGCCATGTTCGGCAAGCTCCGTGTGTGGGACACACAGCACAACAACGGCGTACTCATCTATCTGCTGCTTGCCGAAAACGCTATAGAAATAGTAGCAGACCGTGCAATATCGACGCCAGGTAACAACGATTTTTGGCAAAAAATCGTCTCTGGCTTGAGTGAGCATTTAAAAGGCAACGATTTCGAGCGCGGTTTAACGCAGGCCGTAGAGGAAATCTCTGCCCTGCTTGTACAACAGTTTCCGCTGCAATCACATCAAGCCAATCCTAACGAATTGGCCAATTCAGTAGAACTGCGCTAGTCAACTTACCAGGCCGGTTTCTAAGAATAGATACCTCGTATCGATTTAGGGGTAAGCACTAGTGCGGCCGTCTAATTAACTGGTACACAATACATACCAGTAGACCAGTTAAAGGCATGCAAGCACACTTACATCTTCTTTCTCGCCTTCCAGGTGGAGAGAGAGAAATCCAAAAACGCACGATCAAAGATCAGGTGGCAGACAAGCTCGCCTACATGATTCAAACCGGTTTGCTGCAAATCGGTGATGAATTGCCTTCCGAGCGCGAACTGTCGAGCACCTTGGAGGTTTCTCGCGAATCGGTACGCGGGGCAATTTCGGTGCTTTCTGCGCGAGGCATGTTGGATGTGTCACAAGGCAGTCGTACGCGCGTTGCAGGTTTAGGCAGTCAACGCTTCACGGAAAGCCTGGGCTCCTTAGCTGGCATCAAAGACAAGAGTGTTGAAGAAGTGACCGAAGCGCGAGAAGAAGTTGAGAAGCAAATTCTTAAACTGGCCGCCAAGCGAATCAGCAAAGCGGATATGAAGCGCTTGGAGCTATTGGTTCTTGAGCAGAAACGCATGGTCAACGATCCCGTGGCTTTTCAGATTTCCGACCGTGAGTTTCACAGCGTGGTTTACTCGGCTTGCGGCAACAACTTGCTCAGTGAGTTTGCATCCGATCTCTACGATTACGCGCTTGATCTGCGGCGCTTGGCCCTGCGCAGACCCGGTACGATTGCCCAAAGCGTGACAGATCACGAGAACATTGTGCGTGCTTTGGCCTCAGGCAGTCCCAACAAGGCCGAACAAGCCATCATGAATCACTTGGAGCACATTCACGCCACAACCGTGACTGAAATGAAGCCCGCCAAGAAGGTGCGCCGTGCATAACGCTATCGACATCTTGGATGAGCGGCTAAGTGCTGTAGTGCAAGACGCACGACTGGAGCGCTTATGCACTGGGGCTATCTGGAGCGAAGGCCCCGTTTGGATCGATCAAGACAACTCCTTGTTGTGGAGTGACATCCCCAACAACAGGATTTTGCGCTGGGACGCGGTCAGTGGTATGAGCGTGTGGGCTGAGCAAGTGGAATTCACCAACGGTCATGCGCTTGACCACGAGGGTCGACTGCTCCACTGTTCGCATGGCTTGCGCGGAATTTACCGTAGCGCGCTGCGCAACGGTATCCCAGATCCTATTGCGCCAATGGAATGTTTGGTCAACCAATTCCAAGGCAAAAGACTGAACTCACCCAACGATATCGTCGTCAAGCGCGATGGCAGCATTTGGTTCACCGATCCACCCTACGGCATTTTGTCGGATCGCGAAGGCCATAAAGCAAACCGTGAACTAAGTAAAAATTATGTGTTCCGATTCGACCCTGTGAAGAATGTGCTCGAAGCAATGACTGATTGGGTGCAAGAACCCAACGGCTTGGCCTTCTC
>JAYVJQ010000442.1:0-4862 GCA_043769055.1 Allobrachymonas sp. | reverse complement strand
GCCAAACCCAAAGACATCCGCTTTGGCGACAACCTGCCCAAAACCCGCAGCGGCAAAATCATGCGCCGCTTGCTGCGCTCGCTGGCCAAGGGCGAGGCGGTCACGCAGGATATTTCTACGTTGGAAAATCCAGCGATTTTGGAGCAATTAGCGCAGGCGGTTTGATTGCGCTACGTGAAGTACTATAAATTCAATAGCACTCTACGCACATTTCATGCCGGCTGCAGGTCAATTTCGCTTAGATTTTTTCTCATCGCAGGTTATATCTCGCCACCCGCTCGCCCATGCCACTGAACGTGCGTGAGCTGGGCAAAAGTTTCTTTTTTGCTGATCCACAATGGTTTCGTGATCTGCGAACTTTTGTACCGATCTTGACTTGACTGGCCGCGCTCGACGAAGAAGCTTTTGCCCAGCACACACCCATTCAGCGTCTCGATAGGTGCTTGGCTCGGAGAGATGAAACTGCCTTTGCTTTTGACCGAGTTACTCCCGATTTAATAGCACTCCGCGCAGATTTTATGCCGGCTAACTGCCCAAAACGCTTATAGAACTCGCTCAGAAACCTTGCGTAGCGCAAGCCACGCAAGGCAGCGCTTCAAGCCTGCGCCAAGCGCAGCAATTCCAAACCGCGCTCCAGTTGATTGCTGCCGCGCTGCGCGCGGATTTTGAAGCGTGTCTCGGCATCAAACTGCACCAGCGCCTGCGTCGTCATTTCATCGAGCAAGCGCGCGAGGCTTGTGCCTTGACTGGCTGCCATCGCTTTGAGGCGCTCGTGCTTATAGTCAGGCAAACGAAGTGTGAGTGAAGTCATGGCAACTCCTTTAAAAATTGGGGCGGAGAAACAAATTTCAGAGCCGGGAAGCGCAGCTCCATCGCGGCAAAATCCCGAAAATTCCAAGTCACCACATCCGAGACAGCCGCCGCCACAGCCAGCTCCACAATGTGGTTATCGCCTTCATTGCGCAAGTTCGGTCGCCAAGAATAATATCCAACAATTCCTCGCGTTGCGCCACATCGAGCCGGCAATCAGCAAACAAGGCTTCGCGCCGCACCACATCTTCATACTCAGCCAACAAACTCGCTCCCATCACCGGCTGCAACTGCCCGCGCAAGCAAAGCTCCACCACCTTCGCAGATGCGCCCACGCCCATGCAAGCACCCACAAACACATTGGTATCGATGAGAATCATATGCAAATGATACCGTATATGATTATTTTTGGCATTTTATATGGTATCAAAAATGAAACATACCGCGTTCAATATATTTTCAACGGCGTATTTTTGCTATTTATTCAATAGCACTCCGCGCAGATTCTATGCCTGCTACTGGCCTAAAACGCTTAAAATTTGCACAATCCAATAGACCTGAATCCCCCACTGCACCATCAGCATGCTAAAGCGCGCAATCACGGCACTATTGCGGGTGGAGATGAGGTGAATGGTGGATTGCGCTAGGCGAGCTGCGAGCACCCAGAGCGCGAGCGGATCGGTGATGTGTGCATTTCCGCTCAGCGTTGCCACTGCGATGATCGCGGCAAAGGCGGGCAAGTTTTCGTAGCAATTGGCATGCGCGCGGCAGAGGCGGCCTGAGAAGGGCGAGACATCTTCGCCGCTGACTGCGAAGCCATTGGCGCGGCGCTCGCCAATGAGTGTGTAGTAACAGCGCAGCAATGCGATGCCAACCAGCAGAAGCAAAATCCAAGCGGCGAAGCCGAGTAAGGCGATGAGTGAATTTGTCATGATGCTTGCGGCTTTCAATACGGCGTTGTTCAATACGGTGTTTTCAGTTCTTCAATGCGCTCTGCCGCGCTTTCTTCAAACATGCGCACCATGGCTTGCGCGCCTGCGCTGGCGGTGTCAGGAGTTCCATGACCAAAAGGTGGATCGGGGTAATACTCAATGCCCAGTTGAATCGTTTTGGCCACTTCTTCACCCGCAATCAAGCTGGCTAAATAAAGCCCCGCATCAATACTGGCCGACACGCCTGCGCCTGTGATGAGCTTGCCATCGCGCTGGTAGCGCGTGGGCATCACCTGCGCGCCATACGCTGCCACGCGCGAGCGGGCGAACCAGTTGGTGGTGACTTGTTTGCCCTGCAAAGCGCCGGCTGCGCCCAGCAGCTCCACGCCATTGCAGATGCCCAGCGTCCATTGTGAGCTGGCATGCAAGCGATTGATGGTGCTGATGAGCGCTTCATCGTTCACGCCTTTGAACACGCCAGGGCCACCCGGCACATACAAAATATCCGTGCTCTGCGTTTGCGCAAAGCTGCGGTAACCCAGCAGCGCAAGGCGACGCGTATCGGCGTTGACCAAGCCAGTCGTGGCCGCAATAAATTCCACTTCGATGCCCGGCACATTGGCCAGCACCTCATAGCCACCCACAATATCCAAAGCGGTAAACCCGTCAAACAACACGATTGATAAACGCATGATTTCTCCTTCAATGCCACAGCGGCATAGGAAGATTGTGAGAAATTCAGTGCGAATTATCTGTTGGCAATATCGACATTTTTATGTTCATAATCGCCATACGAGTATTTCAACCAGTTCGATCCATGCCGACATCAACAACGCAACGTATCGCCCTGCTCGCCTACGAAGGTTGCATGGGCTTGGAGATTTTTGGCATCACCGATCTACTGCTCGTGGCGCAGCATGTGGCGCAAGCAATGGGGCGCAGCAAGCCACCAGCGTTTGAAATTCAGC
The DNA here is from genome assembly GCA_043769055.1 of Allobrachymonas sp. Lineage (GTDB taxonomy): Bacteria > Pseudomonadota > Gammaproteobacteria > Burkholderiales > Burkholderiaceae_C > JANMDU01. The sequence goes on along the minus strand of JAYVJQ010000442.1, from coordinate 2,152 downwards.
TCGTGAGCCTGCAAAGCCGCAGCGTCAAAGCGGCAGGCGGCATCTCGCTGGGCACTAAAGCCCCGCGCGGCACATACGATTGGCTCATCGTGCCTGGCCTTGAAGTGGTGCAAGGCATCGAGTGGCCTGCCAAGCTCGCGCGCTTGCAGCCCGAGCTGGCCTACATTCAGCGCAGCTTTGCCCGAGGCACGCAGATCGCCTCCGTTTGCGTGGGCAGCTTTCTATTGGCCGAAGCCGGCCTGCTGCAAGGCCGCCAAGCCACCACCGCGTGGATCATGGCGCGCGATCTTGCCGCGCGCTACCCGCAAATCCACGTCAACCCACAAGCCATGCTGCTGGAAGACGGTGCCATCATCACCAGCGGCGCGATCACCGCCACGTTTGATTTAGCGCTTCATCTCATCAAGCGCACACTGGGTGCGCAAGTGGCCAGCGCCACCGCGCGCATTGCTCTGCTGCCCAAGCCGCGCAGCAGCCAAGCGCCGTATGCCGATGCGCAGCTCATCACCCCGCCGCCGCCTGATACCGCCAATAGCTTTTCAGGCAACGTGGCGCAGTGGCTAGAAAAGCGTTTGCAAGAGCCCTACAGCTTGGATCGCCTCGCAGAGGCCTTCCATGTGAGCCCGCGCACGCTCATGCGCCGCGTGAAAGCGGAGAGCGGCCATTCGCCGCTGACTTTGCTGCAACAAGCCCGGATCAACCAAGCCAAGCAGCTACTGCAATCCACCAACTGGAGCATTGCAAAAATCGTCGAGGAAGTCGGCTATAGCGATATCGCTACATTCAGCCGCCTCTTTGCCAGAGAAGTGGGCGAAACTCCGGCGCGGTATCGAATGCAGTAACTCGTTACGCTCAATTCCAAACGCGCTTGAGCTGCGCATCGCGGCCGCAGCCGTTGCGGTAGTAGCTGTAGCGCACAGGATTTTTCTTGTAATAGTCTTGATGGTATTCCTCGGCAGGATAAAACGTGCTGGCGGCGGCGAGCTCGGTGTGAATGGTTTTGAAGCGGCCGGTTTTGAGCAGGGCATCGCGGCTGGCGGTGGCGATTTGGCGCTCGGCTTCGCTCCCCCAATAGATGCCGCTGCGGTATTGGCTGCCGGAGTCGCAAAACTGCTTGTCTTTCTCGCTGGGGTCAATCGTCTTCCAAAAGTATTCGACCAACTGGCTGTAAGTCACCTTGGCGGGATCGTAGGTTACGCGCACGGCTTCGGTATGCCCTGTGGTGCCGGCGCTCACGGCTTTGTAGCTTGGATTGGGCACTTTGCCTGCGGTGTAGCCAGACTCAGCGGCCAACACACCGGGCAGCTTTTCAAAGTCGGATTCGGTACACCAAAAGCAGCCGCCGGCGAAGATGGCGGTGGCTGTGGCCGCTGAGGCGGTGTGCGCGAGAAACGCGATTGAGAGCAAGCCAATTTGCTTGGCGAATTTCAAAGAAAGTAATGTCATCGGAGTTTCCGTTCAAGTCCGCAAAGCGGGCAAGGGTTGATCTTTGGGCACAAAGGCCAACGCCACGCCATTGTTGCAATAGCGCTTGCCGGTGGGCTTGGGGCCATCGTCAAACACATGGCCTTGATGCCCGCCGCAGCGTGCGCAGTGGTATTCAGTGCGCGGGAGAATCAGCTTGAAATCCCGCGACGTGCCAAGCGCACTGGGCATCGGCTGCCAAAAGCTCGGCCAGCCCGTGCCGCTGTCGTATTTTTGCGCCATATCAAACAAAGGCAGATTGCAAGCTGCGCAAACAAATGTGCCCGCGCGCTTCTCGCGATCCAGCGGGCTGCTGCCTGCGGGCTCCGTGCCATGCTCAAACAACACGCGATACGCCTGCGGCGACACAATCGCGCGCCACTGCGCCTCGGTTTTCTTCAGAGGAAATGGGGCTGCGGCCAGCGCAGAAGTAGCGGGCATTGCCGCGCCGGCAAACCAAGCGGTGAGCGTTTTAAGCAGATATCGTCTTTCCATGAGCATGTCCTAGAGTCGTAGAGTGAGGAGGTGTTAGAGTCAAAGCGCGGCTGTTGGTTGCTCGCATGATTCTTTGGTCTGATGGGTGAGCGGCTTCTTACATTTCGCTCAACCTCAAGCTACGCATGCTGGTATGCCAAGGAGAGATTCTCCGCATGCGATTCACTATATATTCAATAGCACGTTGCGCAGA
>JAYVJQ010000441.1:0-2575 GCA_043769055.1 Allobrachymonas sp. | reverse complement strand
ACGGTGCAAGATCAGCGCGATGCGCGATACAACTTGCTGCGCGGCTACTTTCACGGGCAGGATGACGACACCGTCGATGAGCTAGATCATGAACGGCTGCAAACGGTGACGCTGCCCTTGTCTGCAAAAAATCTTGGTAAGAGCATCGATGCGCTCGCGCTGCATGCTCTGAAAGTACGCGTGATGAGCTTGCGCAGAAAAGATGGCGTGCTCGTTACGCTGAACGAAGCAACTGCACTGCAAGACGGCGATACGCTTGTGTTGAATGGCAAACCCGAAGCGTTGGCGCTGGCAGAGCAGAAACTGTTGCGCGGATAGTTTTTTTAAGCGTTTTTGGCAGTTAGTCGGCGTAAATACTGCGCAGAGTGCTACTAAATCAATAGTATTTATGTTTTCACCACAATGCCGAATTCAGCTTGCCAGCCCTCTGCGCCGCGCGTGAATGCGGCTTCTAGCAGGCTGCGGTCTGATGCACTCAATGAACGCGTTACAAAGTCGCGCCCGTTGGCGGCATCGCCTTTGAGGTACATCTGCGTGGTCAGCAATTCGCGGTTGGCGAGCTTGATTTTCATGTGAATATGCGGTGGCCTGCCGGGATAGGCCACTGGCTTGATCGTGCGAAATTTGTAGCGGCCATCAGCGCCAACCTGCACTTTGCCGAATCCTTGAAAAGCCATCGGCGAATTGCCAGACGAACGGCTATGACGATAAACGCCCTCATGATCGCATTGCCAGATTTCAACGACTGCACCGGAGACGGGCTTGCCGCTCAAATCGCTGATCACGCCGCTCACCCAAGCGCTCTGCCCGCCTGAATAACTCACGTTGCCGTTTTTCAACAAATCCCCGTCAGCGTCTTGTAGCTGCTGATCAGGATAATACGGGCCTTCGGTTTGCGCGGGCGTGGCTCGACGCGCAGCGGTGGTTTGCGCTGTCGCAGGTTGCAAGAGCAATGCTGGCAGCGCCACGCTGGCTGCGGTGAGCGCAGACAGTTTCAAGGCAGAGCGGCGAAGAACGTGTTCCATAGCGAGCTTTCTTCAAGGATTGCTGTAGAGAGCAATCTTATGACGGAGGAGTTCCGCTCACTGCTTGTATGCCGCTGTCGGTGGCGCCTTCGATGCCAAATACAGCCCCGGCAAAATCAGCGCCGCGCCAAAAGCATGAAAGCCGTGCACTTGCTCGCCCAACACCAACCAACCCATCAAAGCGCCATACAGCGGCCCCATGTAAAGCGCCATCGCTGTGCGAGCTGCGCCAAGCGCTTTTTGCGCGGCGCTGTAGGCCCAGTAGGCCAATGCACCGGGCAGCAAGCCAGACAGGCCGATCAAAGCGAATGATTTCCAAGTCCACAAGGTTTGAGATTGCGGCCAGCCAGAATACGCCTCAATCACGGCCAGCGGCGCGAGCACGATGCAGCCGCCGATGGCTGTCAGCACTAGCCTTGCTATTGGTGAAAAATCTGTCGGCCATTTTTTCATCAGCAACGCATACGCAGCCCATGCGAATGCGCAAGCCAAAATCCATAAATCCCCCGCCACAAAACGCACTGCGAGCAAATCACCCCATTGCCCTTTGATCACCACATGCAGCAAGCCGGCAAACGCCAACGCGATGCCCAGCCACTGAATGCCGCGAATTTTTTCATGCAGCCAGATCGATGCGCAGAGCACGATGAAGGCGGGCGAGAGCGAATAGATCAAAGCGATATTGGTAGCGCTCGTTGAGCGCGCACCGACATAAACCCACGCGCCACAAACCCACATGCCAAGTGCACCGAGCACGAGATAGTGCCAAGCGTTTTTCAAAATCAAATGCCGCTTGGCTCTCAGTTCGGGATATGCAAACACGCCTAGGATGCACGCAGCGAGAGCCCAGCGCCCGAGCGCAAGCATATGCGGCGCGATCTCCTCCGGCGCGAGACGCGCGACGAGATAGTTGACCGACCAGAGAGCTGGTGTTGCGAGCAACAAGATGAATGCGAAGCGTTCTGTCATGAAAGCTTTTCTACCAATCCACCAAGCTTAAGCCGACACTCAGCACTGTGCGACGGCGGTTGTAATCGATCAGGCTGTCGCCGTAGCCTGAGAAGAGCTGCGTATGAAAGCGCAGGCCGCTGCCTGCTGCGCCCAAGCTGCGCAAATATTCCAGCTTCAAAGAACCATTGCCTTCGCTTTTCAGGCTGTGGCGAAGCGTCGCGCCAAACGTGTGTGTGCGCAGCTCTTTGCCCGCACCCGTGTCAAAGCTCCATGTGCCGGCGAGCTCGGCGCGGCCTACTTTGTCGCTAATGTCGGGGTTGTCATCCTTGCCACCGCTCTCAGGCAAGCGCTGCCAGCCTTTGAGTTGCAACGTCAAGCGATCACCGCGCTCGGTGATTTTGTCAGCAGCAGCCATCAGATACGCCCGATTCCAACTGCGCGACAGCGACGAGCTCTGCCCGTTGGATTGATGCACGAGTCCTGCGCCGCTCATGCGATACGTCCAACCCGCCGGCAAAGGGCGATTGTGAGCAAAAACGTAGATCAGCTCCGGCTCATGATCTGTCGCGCGGAAGGGGCGCGAGATCGTTCCGTTGAAC
>JAYVJQ010000440.1:0-11461 GCA_043769055.1 Allobrachymonas sp. | reverse complement strand
GTGTGCAGACTTTGTGAGCTCGCGCGCAAGCGTTGCATAAATGTGATTCCAGCGCCGCCCGCGATCAGCTAGTTGACTAATTTGGGGGCGCAGCAAGCTGGCCGCCAAGTTCGACATACGCATGCTGAAGTTGGGGGTCACGTATTTCCAGCGCTCAAATACCTCGGCGGCGGGCTTCAAAATATGCTGGTTGTACATCATGTAGCAGCCCGACATCAAAATCGCTTGCGCCGCCACATCGTCGTCGTCCGTGACGAGCAAACCACCTTCGCCTGAGTTGATGTGCTTGTAAGTCTGCGCGCTGTAGCAGCCCACTTTGCCCCACGTGCCGGTGTGCTTGCCATCCCACTTTGCGCCCATGGTGTGGGCGCAGTCTTCAATGATGGCAATACCGTGTTTGTCGCAAATGGCGCGTATCGCCTCCAAATCGGCAATGTGGCCCCGCATGTGAGATAGCAAAAATACTTTGGCGCCACTGGTGGCGGCTTTGTGCTCCAGATCGTGCAAATCGGTCATGTAGTCGGCACTGGTTTCAACCAAGACAGCAACTGCCGCTGCATGCGCAATGGCGCCGGGCACAGGCGCTAGCGTGAAGGTGCTGGTCAGCACCTTGTCACCTGGCTTAACGCCCAGCGCCTTCAGCGCAATGAACATGGCCGCACCGCAGGAGCTAACCGCCACGCAGTACTTGCTGCCCATATAAGCCGCGTAGTCTTGCTCCAGCAAAGAAGGCTCGGGATAACCTGAGCCTTGCTCGCCATAGCGGTGCAAGCGGCCAGAGCGCATCAGCGCTACCGCACGCTCAATCGACTCTTCAGAAATAGGCTCGGGCGTGCTCAGGTCTTTGCTAAACCACAAGCCGTCTGGTGCGCGATCTGTGATGGGTGCTGTCAGGGTTGCAGACATTTTTGGAATCAATGCTGGTGGCCACCCAGCGTGCCTAATTCAAAAGACTCTTGGGGATAGTATTTTTTCAAGCGGATATCACCTGTACGTGCATGACCTTCCATGCCTTCAAGGCGAGAAATTCGTGCCGCAACTTGACCCACTTCTCGGCTCGCACTGCGCGTCAGGCGCTGATAGGTGACGGTTTTGATGAACTTGCCCACGCTCAACCCCCCCGAATAACGCGCAGCGCCACGGGTCGGCAAAATGTGATTCGGGCCTGCGCATTTGTCGCCATAGGCCACGGTGGTTTCTTCACCTAGGAAGAGTGAGCCATAGTTGGTCAGCTTGCCTAACCACCAGTCCAAGTCTTTGGCAAACACCTGCAAATGCTCAGGTGCATATTGATCGCTGATTTCTACCAATTCTTCACGGCTACTCGCCAGCACCACCTCGCCATAGTCGCGCCAAGCGGCTGTGGCTGCGCTGCGTGCCGGTTCTGGCAGAGCGGCGATCACTGAGGGCATGATCTCAATCACCTTCAGCCCCAGCTCGCGCGAGGTTGTGTACAGCCACACCGGTGAATCAGGGCCGTGCTCGGCTTGGCCTGCCAGGTCAGCAGCTACCAAATTCACGTCAGCAGTTTCATCAGCAAGGATGGCCGACTCAGTTGGCCCGGCCACCACATCAATGCCAATGCGGCCAAACAGCGTGCGCTTGGCCTCGGCCACAAAACGATTGCCGGGCCCCACAATCACATCGGCTGGCTTGGCTGAATACAAGCCAAACGCCATCGCGGCAATGCCTTGCACGCCGCCCAACGCCAAGACGGTGTCTGCACCACAGAGCTTCATGGTGTGCAAAATGGCCGGGTTCACACCCGCTTCTTTGTGGCCGGGCGATGTGGCTACGATATTCGGCACACCCGCCACCTTGGCGGTGCACACACTCATGATGGCTGATGCTGCATGCGCATAGCGACCACCGGGAACGTAACAGCCAGCTGTATTCACAGGAATCAACTTTTGCCCAGCAATCAGGCCGCTAATCAACTCGACCTCAAACTCATGCAAGGACTCGCGCTGGCGCATGGCAAAGTCTTTCACGCGCGCATGCGCAAAAGAAATGTCGTCCTTGATGCCTTGGCTCAATGCTTTGTTGGCTCTGGCAAAGTCATCTTCGCCGAGCACAATGGGCCCAAGCCAGCCATCAAAGTCTCGCGCATATTTTTCAACAGCCTCGCGGCCATTTTTTTGAATGTCAGCCAAGAGCCGTTCAACGATCTCCGATGTCGCGTTATCAATCGCCTCTTGGGGTGGTGTCGCCTTCTTCAAATACTCAATCGTCATGGAATGCTTTCTATCAATTCAATTCAATCAACCACGGCCTTTCCAGGGCACAACGCGGCGTTCAACAAAGCGTATGAGATGGTCGAAAGCATAGGCAATCGCAGCGATCACCACGATGCCCATGATGACGATGTCCGTTTGTAAGAACCGCGAAGCCGAGAGAACCATGTAGCCCAAGCCCGAAGTGGCCGCAACCATTTCTGCTGCCACCAGCGTTGTCCATCCGAAACCGATGCCAACACGCATGGCAGTAAAAATCTCTGGCATGGCCGACGGCAACACGACCATACGAATCACTTGCCAACGGGTGGCGCCAAAAGAATAAGCTGCGTGAATCTGCTCGATTGCCGCCGACTTCACGCCGGCTCGCGCGCCCAATACCAACGGAGCGAGTACAGACGAGAAGATCAGCAGAACTTTGGACAACTCGTCGATACCAAACCAGATAATCATCAGCGGAAGATAAGCCAGCGGTGGAATGGGGCGGTAAAACTCGATGGGTGGGTCGAAAATACCGCGTGCAATCGGGCTCATCCCCATCGCAATACCCAAGGGAATGCCAATGGCACAAGCAAGCAAGAATGCGCCAAAGACCCGCAAGGTGCTGATCCAGATGTGCTCCCAAAACCCGACACCAGTAAATCCTTCTTTCATTACACCAAGCAAGGCGTTGATGACGCCCATCGGCGAGGGCAAGAAAAGCGGCTTGATATAGCCCGCGTAGGTGACGAAGCCCCAGAAGCCAATCAAGAGAACAATCACGACTGCGCTGATTTTGAAGCTTTCCCCTTGACCAGGAACACCATAGATTTCACCAGGTTTGGCAGGCTTGGCCTTCATCAATCCGCCGAGCATGCCGCTTGTATCTTTCGTACTGTTATCACTCATGGTGGGCTCCTGCTTCGTCAGCAAAGATGATCTGCAAAATCTCTTCTCTGAGCGCAATAAATTCTGTCGACGCTTTGATGGCTCTTGCGTTGCCCGTTTCAAAATAGCGCTGGCTAAATGGCAAATCGAAGGTGTGCGAAATGCGGCCAGGGCGTGGCGACATCACAATCAATTTGGTCCCCATGAACAACGCTTCTTCAACGCTGTGGGTGATAAAAAATACCATCTTGCCGGTGTCGCGCCAAACCTTCAAAATCAACTCTTGTGCTCGCTCCCGCGTGAGCGCATCGAGCGCGCCCAATGGCTCATCCATCAGCAAAATAGCAGGGTCACTGGTAAGCGCCCTCGCAATGCCCACGCGCTGCTGCATGCCGCCCGACAGCTCATACGTGGCCGATTGCTCAAACTGCTCAAGCCCCAGCAGCTTGATGAAGTCTCGCGCGATGGCTTCGCGTTTGGCTTGATCGTGCCCCTGAATTTTCAAACCAAAGGCGACGTTGTCCAGCACGTTGAGCCAAGGCAGCAGGGCGTGCTTTTGAAACACCACCGAACGGTCTGCGCCCGGGCCTGTGACGACTCTGCCGTTCAAAGATATTTCACCTTCACTGGGCGCCATAAAACCGGCAATTAAATTGAGCAAGGTTGACTTACCGCAACCTGAAGCACCGAGTGCCACCACAAACTCTTTTTCATGGATTTCAAGGTTGATGTTTTTGAGCGCGTGAACCGATGGTTTACCGGGCACTGGATAAAACACCGATGCGTTATTGATGGCGAGTGCTGACATGCTGAGCCCTAAGGATGAAGGCGCGCACTGACCTGATACCTGAACAGGTCAGCACGCGAAGCGAGCAAAAGTTATTTGCCGGTAGCTGCTTTGGCAAACTCAGGGTTGACAAACTTGTTGTAGTCATCAGCCGTTTTAGCGATGCGACCTGCACCCTTCAAAAATTCGGCCGTGGACTTGATCGTTGCAGCTGCACCGCCGCCCATCCAAGCTGCTGACATGTTCAAATCTCCATCAGGGTAAATGGTGCCGTCCAACATCGACACGACAGCAGCTGGCGTGACGCCTACACTGGCAGCGACTGCTTTGATTTTGTCTGAGTCGGCGTTCCATGCGGCTTTATTTTTCATGTAATCGCCATTGATTTCGTTCATCGCCTTGAAAAAGTTAACGAGGCCTGCGCGATTTGCGGGTGTTTGGAACTTGTTCTGTACAACCCAGCCATTGAATGTATTGAAGCCCGTTTTGGCAACTTGCCCCGCGGTGACCATGACCTTGCCGTTTTCACGTAATTTGGCTTGAACAGGAACCCAAACAAAAGCTGCATCAATCGCGTTTTGCGCCCATGCAGCTGCAATTTCTGGTGGTGACATCCCAAGAACGGTGACATCTTTTTCTGTCAAGCCGTACATTTTCAAAGCGCCCATGAGTGAGAAGTGCGCGGTTGAACCAATGGGCACAGCAATTTTCTTGCCTTTCAAATCGGCTCCCTTTTCAATACCGGCGCCATTTCTGCTGACCAATGCCTCTGAACTATCAATCACTTTGCCAACCGACACCATCTGATAGTCGATGCCAGAGCTAAGACCAGCCGACAATGGCGAAGAGCCGATTTCAGAAATTTGAATGCCGCCAGAGGCCATGGCCGCGTTGACCTCAGCGCCAGAAGCGAATTGACGCCACTCAATGGTCCAGCCGGTGGCTTTTTCAAGCGCTCCGTTGGCAATCAGCGCTTTGTAGGGCACAGGATCGCCAAAATGGCCAATCACCACTTTGGTTTGAGCCACGGCTTGCGAAAGCATTGTGAGCGTGAAAGCCGAGCCGATGAGCAGTGTTTTAAGCAGGTGTTTCATGGTGTCCATCCAGTAAAAGAGTTTGCAGACGTAGTAGGTTTGAAATGGGCGCACTTGCCGACTGGCATGTGACCTGAGTCAATGGTAGGCAAATCCAATTTTCAAAAATAGTGCCAGATAGATTTTTTTTTGGTGCCAAAATGAAAACCCCTAGGCTTTTCATTGAACCATAAAAAAACGCACCATTGAATTGCCTAGGATTTCTCAGGAATACCCTTGATTGGTGCGCAGCGCCATGAAGGTGTGCAGAAATAATTTTCTAACAGGATTACAACATGAGGCAAAAGCAGGAGATCACGGGCATCTGGGCCAAGCTCTTTCCACAATTCTCTGGCAGCAGCACCACATTGCAAGGCCGCGTCAAAGAGATGATGGTGTATTCGATTTTGATGGGTTTAGTGCCTGCGGGTACGAAAATCCCCACCAGCCGCGCCTTGGCAAGTGCTTTGGGGCTGTCGCGCAACACGGTCTCGCTGGCCTTGCAAGTGCTGGTAGACAAAGGTTTTTTGATCGCCACTGCCCGCAGTGGTTTGGTGGTCAATGGCGAAATTTTGCTGGGGCAAGCCGTTCAGTCCTTGCCGCAAGTGGCCACGCCCACGGGCATACAGTGGGGCACTCGGCTTGTTTCCCAAGTGGGACAACAGCGCAATATCGTCAAACCCGCTAACTGGCAAGACTATACCTACCCGTTTGTGTATGGCCAGTTTGATGCTAGCTTGATGCCTCTGAAAGATTGGCGGGCCTGCGCGCATCAGGCGCTGTTTGTACCCGCGGTGAAGAAGTGGGCGCAAGACCATATCAACCGCGACTCAGATGCCTTGCTCGACCAAATTCAACACCGATTGTTGCCAGCGCGGGGTATCGTGGCCAGACGTGATGAGATTTTGATCACTGCAGGGGCGCAAATGGCCTGCTATTTGTTGGCCAATGTGCTGCTGGATCGCAACACAGTCGTGGGCATTGAAGACCCAGGTTACCCGGATGCGCGCAACAATTTTTTGCTGCGCAGTGACCATGTCAAAGCGCTGCCGATTGACTCTGAAGGCTTGGTTGCTTCCCGCGCGATGGGCCAGTGTGCTTACGTGTACGTCACGCCCAGCCACCAGTGCCCCACCACAGTCACCATGCCTTTAGCACGCAGGCAAGAGATTTTGGCCTTGGCCAAAAAGCGCGATATGGTGCTGTTTGAAGATGACCACGAAAGTGAGCTGAACTTCTCTGGCAGGCCGCTGCCTGCGTTGAAAAGCTTGGATGCCGATGGCCGCGTCATCTACCTAGGCAGTTTATCCAAAACACTGGCGCACGGCCTGCGCATCGGCTACATCGTCGCACCCTTTGATCTGATACGCGAACTGCGCGCTTTGCGTCGCCTCATCATGCGGCACACGCCAGCGAATAACGCACACACGGCCAGCTTGTTTATTGCGCAGGGCCACCAAGATGCGTTTATTCGTAAATTGAATGTGACCTACCGTGAGCGGCGCGAGCTGCTCAATAGCGCATTTGCTAAGTATTTGCCGCAGTTTTACATCACACCTTCACTGGGCGGCTCGGGTGCGTGGGTCAAAGGCCCCGACGGTTTGAACACACAGTTGCTGGCTGAGAGCTGCGCGGCTCGCGGTGTATTGATTGAGCCGGGTGATATTTTTTTCAAAAAATCATCCGCCGCCAGCCAGTCGCATCTGCGCCTAGGTTATGCAGCGATACCCAGCCATTTGGTTGACGCAGGGGTGCAAGAGCTGGCTCGCGCGTATGCTGAAGTTGGGGTGAAATGAGTTCCCTACTACGCTACTAATTTAATAGCAAACTGCGTATATTTTATGACTGCAAATAGCCGTTTTTGCTACAAATTGTTAGCTATCTGTATTAAACAGCATTTGCGATCTGCTGCGCCAGCCGCACCAACTGCATGTCACTGCCCGCAGGCCCGAGCAATGACAAACCCAATGGGACACCTAGGCGCTGGCTCAACGGCATAGATATTTGCGGGAAACCAGACAAACCAGCGAGACACAACATTTTGATCGAACGATTACGATAATCATCCATGACCTCTGTGCTATCGCTCCTCAAAGGCGCAATATCAGCGGCAGTCGGTATCACCACCACGCCATTCGTACCCAGCAAGTTGGCAAGATGCTTTTTAAACCGTTCGCGGTTCATACCAGCGGCGGCATATTGCTCGCTCGTCATAGCCTTCGACATGGCAAATCGCTGCGCAATACCGGGGCCCAACGGAGGGCAATAGCGTTCAATGAATGGGCCATAGACCTTCCAAGCCTCATACCCCATGAGGTGGCGAAAGCACATGCTGAGATGTTCTGGCTCATCCATGAAGACCTGTGTCGGCGCGGCCTTGCCGAGAACCGACTCAATGCGCGCTAGGGAGTCGGCATGCGCAGCCACCACGTCGTCGCCCAGCATGCCCCAAAGGTCAAGTGGTTTCAGCAGCTGAATTGTTGTAGGCATAGGCAGCAGATCATGACCTAGCAACACGCCAGAGACCCGTGCAAAAGTTTCCATATCGCGAGCGAAATAGCCACAGGTGTCGAGGCTGGGCGCCAACTGCATAACACCCTCCAAGCTGATACGCCCGTGTGTGGGGCGTATGCCGTAGAGGCCGCAATGATTTGCTGGCGCGCGAACGGAGCCACCTGTGTCGCTGCCCAGTGCAAAGTCACACAAATGATTTGAAACCGCTGAAGCCGAACCCGACGACGATCCACCCGCATTGCGGCTAGGTGCTGCGCCATTGATCGGCGCGCCGAAGTGTGCGTTGTCACCATGCATCGAGGAGGCCAATTCATCGGTCACGGTTTTACCGACAAACTTTGCGCCAGCATCCAGCAATTGCTGTACTGCGTGTGCGTTTTTGGTTTTAATCCCCGACATCGCCAATAAAAGCGGCTGCCCGCCGCCTGTGGGGTAGCCGGCCACATCAAACAAATCTTTCACGCCAAAGCTAAGTCCTGCCAAAGGCCCGGCGCTAGCGTGCGGCACGGGCGCATCGGGGTAGGGCAAAAAGGCATGGGCAGTGTCGTTGATGAGTGGCATGGTGAGTTTCAGGTGAAGGATACTGTTGATGAATCGCAAGCCGACATAGCTCCATTGTGAGGGATATAGTTCACAGCCTAGGAGACCGCAACATGCATTGTTTTACTTTTTCTGAATCTAATCACATCGCCCATCTGGTGCTCAGCAAACCAGAAAGCCTGAACACCATGCACCCGCAGTTTTGGCGTGAGTTGGACGAAACATTGAGCGCTATTCAACGCGCAGGGACGGCGCGCGCGCTGGTGATTTCTAGCACGGGTAAGCATTTCAGTGCAGGTATGGCGCTGGAGACTTTTTCGAGTGCGATTCAGCTGAACGACACAAGCGCACCGGGCCGTGCTGCCATTTTCGATGTATTGACTGACATGCAGGCCACCTTCACCAAGCTGGAGACTTTGCGCATACCGGTGATTGCTGCGATTCAAGGAGGTTGCATCGGCGGCGCGGTGGACATGGTGACGGCTTGCTGCCTGCGCTATGCCAGCGCGGATGCTTTCTTTTGCATTCAAGAAATCAATATCGGCATGGTGGCGGATGTCGGTACGCTGCAACGTTTGCCTAAGCTGATTCCTGAAGCTGTGGTGAAAGAGTATGCCTATACCGGGCGGCGCATGAGCGCCGCCAAGGCGCTGACCTACGGTTTGGTCAACGAAGTGTGTGACACACCCGAGGCTACTTTGGCTGCAGCCATGCAGTGCGCCAGCGAGATCGCCGCCAAACCACCAGTGGCCATTTGGGGCACGAAACAAGCGATTCACTACACCCGCGATCACAGCGTGGACGATTCCTTAAAGCAAATGGGATGGCTGCAAGGTGCGATCTGGAGCAACGCCCAAGTGATGGAAGCCGTGACTGCGATGAAGGAAAAACGCGCGGGCGATTTCGCGCCACTTGCGCTTTTGCAGAGTTTCAAGAGTGCGGGATAACTCAGCGATCTTCCCAAGCTTTCCAAGGCGCGACAAGTGGAATGGACGGTTTTTGGGATACAGTTGACGTTTACGTAAACGTCAATCAAAACTTTTGAGCCTTTTCTGAGTAATTCTTATGCCCGTTTTGACCAGTCAACTCAACGCCCGCTCTGCGGATTTTCAGGCGAATGCTGTGGCCATGCGCGGTTTGGTGGAGGATTTGAACGCGAAGATTGCCAAGGCGCAAATGGGCGGTGGCGATGCGGCGCGGGCCAAGCATGCAGGGCGCGGCAAGCTGCTGCCACGCGCGCGGGTGGCGAATTTGCTCGATCCGGGCACACCGTTTTTGGAGATTGCGCCCCTCGCGGCTTTAGGGATGTATCCCGATAAAGACGGCTCAGATTCCGCGCCTGCTGCGGGCGTGATTGCGGGCATTGGCCGCGTCAAAGGCATTGACTGCATGATTGTCTGCAACGACGCAACCGTGAAGGGCGGCACTTACTATCCGCTCACGGTGAAGAAGCATTTGCGTGCGCAAGAAATCGCTCAGCAAAACCGCCTGCCTTGCATTTATTTGGTGGACTCAGGCGGCGCGAATTTGCCGAATCAAGATGAAGTGTTCCCCGACCGCGATCATTTTGGCCGCATTTTTTACAACCAAGCGCAGATGAGCGCAGACGGCATTGCGCAAATCGCCGTGGTGATGGGCTCATGCACTGCGGGCGGCGCGTATGTACCTGCGATGAGTGATGAGACGATCATTGTGAAGAATCAAGGCACGATTTTTCTGGGTGGCCCGCCGTTGGTGAAAGCGGCTACTGGCGAGGTGGTGACGAGTGAAGATTTGGGTGGCGGCGATGTGCACACGCGGCTCTCGGGTGTGGCCGATCATTTGGCGAACAACGATACGCATGCACTGGGTATTGCACGCGATATTGTGAATAATTTAGCATCAAATCAGCAGTTGGCCGGCATAAATAATGCGCAGAGTGCTACTGAAATAATAGCACCTAAATTCCCCGCAGAAGAACTCTACGGCGTGATCCCCACCGATACCCGCAAGCCTTTCGATGTGCGCGAGATCATTGCTCGCATTGTGGACGGCTCAGAGTTTGACGAATTCAAAGCCCGCTTTGGCAGCACGCTTGTCACAGGCTTTGCAAAAATCGAAGGCATGCCGGTGGGCATCATCGCTAACAATGGCATCTTGTTCAGCGAATCTGCGCAAAAAGGCGCGCACTTCATCGAGTTGTGCTGCCAGCGAAAAATCCCGCTTGTGTTTTTGCAAAACATCACCGGCTTCATGGTGGGCCGCAAAGTGGAAAACGAAGGCATCGCCCGCCACGGCGCAAAGATGGTGACCGCTGTGGCCACGGCCAATATGCCTAAGTTCACCATCATCATCGGCGGCAGCTTTGGCGCAGGAAATTACGGCATGTGTGGCCGCGCCTTCTCGCCACGTTTCTTGTGGATGTGGCCCAATGCACGCATCTCGGTGATGGGTGGTGAGCAGGCGGCGAGCGTGCTGGCCACCGTCAAGCGCGATGGCATTGAAGCCAAAGGCGGCCAATGGAGCGCCGAAGAAGAAGAACGCTTTAAAGCGCCACTCAAGCAGCAATACGAAACCCAAGGCCACCCCTACTACGCCACCGCCCGCCTCTGGGACGACGGCATCATCGACCCAGCAGATACCCGCCGCGTGCTCGCACTGGGCTTGGCTGCAACGAAGAATGCGCCGATACCTGAACCGAAGTTTGGTATTTTCCGCATGTAGTGGCATAATGTGTACGTTATTTGAAGTGTATACACATCATGCGCACCAATATTGATATTGACGACGACATCATGCAAGCCGCTATGCGCGGTAGCGAGTTCAAGACTAAAAAAGACGCTGTAGAGGCGGGCTTGAAGTTGCTCGCGCGGCAAGCGCATTACCGTGAAGTGCTCAAGTGGGAAGGTAAGTTGCACTGGGATGACCAGCCTGAGTCGTTGCCCAACACCTCGAACATGGTGATGGAGGCGATCAAACCTTATCGCAGCGAAGTCAAGATCGCTCAGCGTGCGTTGCCAGTCAAAAAGCAAGCAGCCAGCAAGCGTAAAACCGCAGGAGTGGCTTGATGCTTGTCGTTGATAGCAGCGTATGGATTGACTTTTTTCGTGGCTCAGATACGCCTGCTAAAAACGCCCTGAAGTCTTTGCTTGCTGATGGCAGCTCAGAAATTGTGGTGCCAGATTTGGTGCTGTACGAGGTGCTGAGAGGTTTTCGTCATGAGCGAGATTACCGCAACGCTGCACAGCTCATGCGAGGTTTTTCGTGGGAAGCAGCTTTCAGTCCAGAGCTGGCTCAGGCCGCAGCGCAGCACTACCGCGCCATGGTCTCGCTTGGCTTCACGATTCGTAGCGCACTTGATGTGATGATCGGCGCGTTCTGCATCGAGCGCGATTACACCTTGCTGCACAGCGACCGCGATTTTCAAACCATGCACAACCTGCGTGGCTTGAAAGTTTGGAGCTTAG
>JAYVJQ010000439.1:0-3702 GCA_043769055.1 Allobrachymonas sp. | reverse complement strand
AATTCAGTTAAAAGTGTTTTAATTCATACATGTCCCTCGATCCTAAGCAACTCGATGCCTTTGCCGCAACGGTACAAACTGGCAGCTTGGCCGCTGCTGCCAAACAACTGCGCATCACACTCGCCGCTGTCAGCATTCGCATCAAGACGCTAGAGACGCAGCTGGGACAACGCCTGCTGATTCGCAGCAAAACCGCGCAAGCCACCCGTGCTGGCCAAGTGCTGCTCGCGCACATCAGCCGCACACGCTTACTGGAAGCAGATTTGGCCGAACGCCTGTCATCCCCGAGCGATGAGTCGCAATGGCTCGCGCTGCCCGTGGCGGTGAATGCAGATTCGCTGGCTTCGTGGTTTTTGCCCGGTGTGCAGGCCACCTTGCAGACGCATCGTCTGCTGCTGCACAGCGTGGTCGATGATCAAGAGCACACCTTGCAGTGGCTGCAAAACGGCGATGTGCTCGGCTGCGTGACCGATCTTGCGAAAGCGCTGCGCGGCTGCGCTGCGCAGCCTCTGGGCACAATGCGCTATCACTGCCTGGGGGCACCTGCGATTGCGCTACAGCTCAAAGCTCTGAAACGCAAATCCAACGCCCCCACCCTCTTGCAAATCCCCGCGCTGTGTTTCAACCCGAAAGACCATCTGCAAGACCGCTTTTTGGCAGAGGTATTTGGTCTGCAAAATGCAAGCTACCCGCGCCATTACCTTCCCGCTGGCGATGCTTATCACTTAGCGATGGTGCAAGGTCTCGGCTGGGGTTTGCAGGCAGATGTGCAGATGCGCTTGCAGTGGCGCGGCGAGGTCGAATCTGGCCGTTTGGTTGACCTGTTTCCGGGGCAGCATGTGGATGTGCCTTTGTATTGGCATCACTGGCAGCAAGAGTCTGCGCAAGCGGCTCGATTGACGGCGGCTGTGATTGAAGCGGCGCGCCAGCATCTCAGCCAAGATAAATCTGCTTAAACTTAAGGCTATGCCACTGTCTCTCATCCAACATTCCGACGGATCTCACCGCTGCTCTTGGTGCGGCCAAGGCGATGCCTTTGCAGATTACATCCACTATCACGACCACGAATGGGGTATGCCCGTCGTGGATGAGCGGCGCTTGTATGAAAAAATCACACTCGAAGGTTTTCAAGCGGGTTTGAGCTGGATCACCATCTTGCGTAAGCGTGATCACTTTCGCCAAGTGTTCAAACATTTTGATTTTGAAAAAGTCGCTCGCTTCACAAAAAAAGATGTGGATCGCTTGGTGCTCGATGCAGGCATCATTCGCCACCGAGGCAAGATTGAATCAGCAATCAACAATGCACAAAGGGTGTGCGACCTGATCAAGCGCGAAGGACAAGGCGCTCTCGCCCGTCTCGTGTGGGCGCACGAGCCCGCCGCCAAAGACCGCCCCCAGCGCCTCACGCCAGAAGCTGCTGTGACGCTCACGCAAACTGTGCAATCACAAGCGTTAAGCAACACCTTGCGCAAGTTGGGCTTCAACTTCGTGGGCCCCACCACGATGTATGCCCTGATGCAATCGATGGGCGTGGTCAACGACCACTTAGAAGGCTGCGCGCATCGCGAGCAAGTCGAGCAGGCTCGCCAAGCATTCCACAGGCCCTCTTAAGTCCTAAAGCAAAGGCTCTCATCTCGCGCAGACTTCTGTCAATTCGATTGAACATTTGCAAAAAGCACTGCAAAAAACATCACGCTGGAAACACCCCGGTCGATAAATACCGATCACCGCGATCGCACACAATAAATACGATGACGGCGTTGCGCTCACGTGCTGCGATTTGCTGCGCGACCCAGCATGCACCTGCAGCGGAGATACCCGCAAAAATACCTTCTTCTCGCGCCATCTGGCGGCATGTTTCTTCTGCATCACTTTGGCTCACATAGATCAATTCATCCACGCGGCTCGGCTCATAAATCTTAGGTAGATACTCTTGCGGCCACTTGCGAATACCTGGGATGCGCGATCCTTCTGAGGGTTGCGCACCGATGATACGGATCGCAGCGTTCTTCTCTTTCAAAAATTTTGAGACACCCGTGATCGTGCCGGTGGTGCCCATCGCGCTCACAAAATGTGTGACTTTGCCTGCGGTTTGTTCCCAAATTTCAGGGCCCGTCGTCTCGTAATGGATGCGCGGATTGTCTGAGTTGGCGAATTGATCAAGCACACGGCCTTTGCCTTCTTTCTGCATCGTATCGGCTAAGTCACGCGCATATTCCATGCCGCCGCTCTTGGGCGTGAGGATCAGCTCAGCACCAAAGGCTTTCATGGTCTGCGCGCGCTCAATCGAGAGATCTTCCGGCATGATGAGCACCATCTTGTAGCCCTTCATCGCAGCGGCCATCGCCAGCGCAATACCGGTGTTGCCCGAGGTGGCTTCGATGAGTGTGTCGCCAGGCTTGATGTCGCCGCGCTCTTGCGCGCGGGCGATCATTGATAAAGCGGGCCTGTCTTTCACGCTGCCTGCGGGGTTGTTGCCTTCTAGTTTTCCGAGGATTACATTGCCCTGCGCAGCACATATCTGCGCGCTCATGCGCTGCAAGCGCACCAAGGGAGTGTTGCCAATCGCGTCTTCAATGGTGGGGAAATTCATCATGTTCAAGTACAAAGTAGTAGCCCCGTACTGTGCCATAATTGAGGGCTTCGCGTGAGCGAGCATTCATACCTGCCCGGGTGGTGAAATTGGTAGACGCAGGGGACTCAAAATCCCCCGCCGCAAGGCGTGCCGGTTCGATTCCGGCCTCGGGCACCAGATTTTCGTTTTAGAGAGATTATTTTCTCTCTCGAACCGGCCCGCCCAAGGCGGCAATGACCAAAGCACACGCATGTGCTGGGTTCGATTCCGGCCTCGGCATCAAATTCTTTTCCTTCGTACACCTCATTGTTCTGATGAGGCATCCGCCTAACACTCCAAACGTAACAAGTGACTATCCCCTCGTTTTGGGATTGCTTCGTAGCTTGAAGCTTGTTAGACTGCATTTCGTTGCAAATTACCTTGAAATTTCATGAATTTGTAACTAGAGTAATCCTTTTGTTTTCAATTCATAGGCGAAATTTGTGTTGACCAAATTGCTGCGCGCTATTGGCGGCAGTCGCGAACGCACCGACTGGGAGAGCATGCTCACGCAAATGGGCGGGGAAAGCTCTGCCTGGGCTGAATCCGATGCCTTGCGTACGGGCAGCTTCAATGGCAACCGTTTAGTTGCCGCGCCGGATGCGAATGCACCTGATATGAATTTGGCGCTGCTGGGCCTATCTGGTGAGGAAGTCTATGCCCGTGCACGCGCGATCGCCAAAGAATTGCATGCATTGGCCGAGCGAGGTGCCACGGTGCAGCAATGGAATATTTTGATCCGCGACGTAACGGCACTGGCCGATATGGGTCAGACCATGAACTCGTTGGCCGAGATCAAACTGCGCAAGGTCAAACCCACGATTCAAAGTATGCCGATGCTGCCGCTGATGGGTAGCATCTTGGCCAAGCGTGCCAATGATTTACGGCGGTCGGGCGTGCTACTTGAGCCGCAATTGCAAAGCTGCTCGATAGAGGGTGACCCGAATCTGTGCCGCGCGTTGATTGAAACTGCGATTGAATGGGCACTGCCCTTTGGCAACCGATTGACGGTGACCACCGAGCTATCCTCTTGGGGAGATGCCGCGCGCCTGACCATCATGGCCGATCATGTGGTGCGCACTCAAGAA
>JAYVJQ010000438.1:0-5900 GCA_043769055.1 Allobrachymonas sp. | reverse complement strand
TTTTTCAGTGCTGCTGCCTGCGCAGCGGCAAGCGCTTCGCGCGCCTTGGCTTGCGCGTCAATCTCTTTCTTGACCAGTTTCAAATCAGACAGTGTTTGGATCTTCATACCAGCCCTGCATCGAGCATCGAAAGCGACTGCCCGGGCCCGACGATCACATGGTCAATCACACGAATATCCAGCAGCGCCAAGGCTGCTTTGAGCTTGGCCGTGATCGCAATATCTGCAGAGCTGGGCTCTACTGAGCCACTGGGGTGGTTATGCGCCAACACCAATTGGCTGGCTTGCAATTGCAAGGCGCGCAGCGCTACCTCTCGAGGATAGACGCTGGTGTGAGCCAAAGTGCCACGAAACAATTCTTCGCAGGCGATCAGGCGTTGATGCAGATCCAAGAACAGCACCGCAAACACTTCATAGGGTTTGCTGCCGATTTGCAGGCGCACAAAATCACGCATCGCTTGCGGCGTTTCCAGCACAGGTTTTTGTTGCAACTGTTCGGCCAATGCGCGGCGAGACAGCTCCAAAACGGCTTGCAACTCAGCACGCTTGGCAGGCCCGAGGCCTTTGATGTCTTTCAAGCCTTCTGAATCTGCATGCAGCAAACCGGCAATTCCGCCAAAACGTTCAACGATCTCTTGCGCGAGCACGATCACGTTTTTTCCCTGCATGCCCGTGCGCAGCAAGAGCGCCAGCAGCTCGGCATCGCTTAATGCGCCAGCGCCACGCGCAAGCAGCTTCTCGCGTGGGCGGGCATCGGGAGGCAGGGTTTTGAGCAGCATGAAAACAGAGGGTGAGGCGATGTTTCTACAATAGAGGGAGTTTACGCAATCCCTGCCGCTCGCTCGGCCAGAATGTTCCTTTCATGCCACAAGTCGATGCCTCCTCTTTTCTCACCTTGCACTACCGCCTGAGCGGCCCGCAAGGCGACATCATCAATACCTTTGCCGACAAGCCCGCTACGCTCTCCCTGGGCACAGGCGAGCTGTCTCCTGCCGTGGAGCAGCGCATGATCGGTCTGCAAGAAGGCACGCGCACGAGCTTTGACCTGCCCGCTGGTGAAGCGTTTGGTGATCGCAATCAAGAAATGATTCAGTGGGTGGCAAAAAAACTGCTGGCCCAGCATGGCGATCCGCTGGAGAAATACAACGTGGGTGATGTGGTGCAGTTTCCTGCGCCCTCAGGTGAGGGCACGTATGCCGGGGCCGTGCGTGAAGTGCAGGCCGATAAAGTGTTGTTTGACTTCAACCATCCGCTGGCAGGCCAGCCGGTGAGTTTTGAAGTGCATGTGATTGGAGTGTTGTGATGAGCGTCAATGAAATTCTTTTGGCTGAGCCCCGCGGCTTTTGCGCAGGTGTGGATCGTGCGATTGAAATTGTGGAAAAAGCCCTCACCAAATTTGGCCGCCCCATTTACGTGCGCCATGAAATTGTGCACAACACCTATGTGGTCAACGACTTGAAGGCCAAGGGCGCGATTTTTATTGAAGAACTCTCTGATGTGCCGCCCGGTGCAACGCTGATTTTCAGTGCCCATGGCGTGAGCAAAGCAGTGGAAGCCGAGGCTGTGCAGCGTGGGTTTCAGATTTTTGATGCCACTTGCCCACTGGTGACTAAAGTGCATGTGGAGGTGGCCAAGCTCTCCAAAGAAGGCTATGAATTCATCATGATTGGCCACAAAGGGCATCCCGAGGTCGAAGGTACGATGGGGCAATTGCTAGCGGGCATTCATTTGGTAGAAGACGTGAAAGACGTTGCCAAAGTAAACCCGAAGCAAACCGACAAGCTCGCCGTGGTCACGCAAACCACGCTCAGCGTGGACGATACCGCTGAGATTCACGAAGCGATTCGCCTGCGTTTTCCATCGATTCGCGAGCCCAAGCACCAAGATATTTGCTACGCCACACAAAACCGGCAAGATGCGATCAAGGTGCTGACAGGGCAAGTCGATTTGATCATCGTGGTGGGCAGCCCCACCAGCTCCAACAGCAATCGCTTAGCCGAGCTATCCCGCAAGCGCGGCGTGCCGGGCTATATGGTCGATGATGCAACGGAATTGAAAGACGAGTGGTTCAGCGGTGTGCAGCGCGTAGGCCTGACTGCGGGAGCTTCTGCACCAGAGATCTTGGTACAAGATGTGATCACGCGCATCAAGGCGCTGGGCGCCACCAGCGTGCGCAAGATGGAGGGTATTGAAGAAACCGTGAAATTCCCACTGCCCAAAGGCTTGAAAATCTAATGATGCCCGCGATTAGTCACTCTGAAATTTATAGCAATCTACGTATATTTGATACCGGCTATCGGCACTTTTTGCATGAAACGCCGCTCCTCAAGCTACCCGGCAAAGCGCTGGGCATCAACTGCCACGAGGTTTGGCTTAAGCTCGAACAACTGCAAACCAGCGGCAGCTTCAAAGCACGCGGTATGCTGGGTCGCCTCATCTCCAACCCGATTCCCCCAAGCGGCGTGATCGTAGCCTCGGGCGGCAATGCAGGCATTGCCACGGCTGCTGCGGCCAAGCTGCTGGGCGTGCGCTGCGAGGTGTTTGTGCCCACAATTTCATCGCCCGCCAAGCAGGCGCGTCTGAAAGCTCTTGGCGCAGAATTAACAGTTGTAGGCAGCGCCTACTCCGAGGCGTTAGCAGCCTGCCTTGAACGTCAACTCGCCACCGGTGCCTTGCTCACGCATGCCTACGATCAAATCGAAGTCGTGACCGGTGCAGGCACGCTGGCCGCTGAGATTGATCGCCAAGCTGGCTGTGCGCCCGATTCAGTCCTCGTGAGCGTGGGCGGTGGTGGCTTGATTGCGGGTATTGCCACTTGGTATGCGGGTAGCAGCACGCGCGTGATTGCATTAGAACCCGAGCGAGCACCTACCTTGCATGCTGCGCGTACCGCAGGCGAGCCGGTGGATGTGCCAGTGGGTGGCGTGGCCGCTGATTCGCTGGGCGCTAAGCGCATCGGCAGCATCGCTTGGCCAATTACTCAACAGCACGTGGCGCAGAGCCTGCTGCTATCTGATGAAGCAATCACGCAGGCCCAGCGCTGGCTATGGCAGCATCTGCAAATGGCCGCTGAGCCTGCGGCAGCATTGGGGCTCGCGGCCTTGCATACTGGTGTCTATCAGATGCATCAAGACGAAAAAATCTGCCTCGTGATCTGCGGCGCGAATATGGATTTATCCACACTGAATTATTGAATGCTATTAATTAGATAGCAAACTATGCAGTATTTATATCGGCTACCAACCACTTTTTCTTTAAAAATCAGCCTTGAGCAGGCTTGCGAGCTGCGCCTACCTTTTGCAATGGCGCAGGATTGCCCTCCACCCAGCGGCGCACACGCTCTGCATCGCCTAAGCGGCTTAACTTGCCGGCAGAATCTAGAAACACCATGATCACGCGGCGGCCTGCAAACTTGGCTTGCATGATCAGGCATTGCCCTGCTTCGGAGATAAAACCTGTTTTTTGCAAACCAATTTCCCACTCGGGGTTGCGCACCAAGCGGTTGGTGTTGACGTAGTTCATAGGTTTTTCGCCGACTACAATTTGTGTATTGGGCGAGGTTGATAATTCGCGCAAAGTTTTGTCGTTGTAGGCATAGGCCGTGAGCATGGCCAAGTCTTTAGCGCTGCTTTGGTTGCGACTGGACAAGCCTGTGGGCTCGACATAGCGTGTATCGTTCAAACCCAACAAACGTGCCTTGGCATTCATGGCTTGCACAAAGCGATCAAGCCCGCCCGGATAGCTGCGACCCAGTGCGTGCGCTGCGCGGTTTTCGCTGCTCATGAGTGCCAGCAGCATCAGCTCGCCACGCGTAAGATGCGTACCCACTTTCAGGCGTGAGCGGCTGCCTTTTTCAGTGTCCACATCGGCTTCGGTGATACCAATCACTTCGTTCATATCCAGGCGCGCTTCGCTCACGATCACACCCGTCATGAGCTTGGTAAGCGAGGCAATCGGCAGCACGGCGTTTTCGTTTTTCTGGAACAAAATTTCATTCGTGTCTTGATCGAGCACATAAGCCACGCTGGATTTGAGATCTAGCGGATCTTGCGTGCCATGCAGGCCCGCAAGCTGACCATAGGAGGGCTTGGGTGGCACGGCTGCCACCACCGGCATGCGGCGCATCACCACCACGCGTTTGCCATTTTTGATCATCACCACACGCTGCATCTTGGTCGGTGCTTTGGCCTTGCTGCTGCGAGCTGTTGTTTTGCTCACTGCCACTTGTTTTTTATTTTTCGCCACCGGCTTAGCCTTTGCAGCTTTGGCCGTGCGCTGGGTGGCAGCTTCGGCTTGAGTAATGGGCACAGCCATCAATCCCAGCGCGAGCACGGCCAGCAGCATCGCAGCACTGCGTTGCCACAGTGCCACTACCGATAGGAAACCAGAAGTCAAAGTTGTTGCCATAGCGAAACCGGTGAAAAAATAAACAGGAAAACCATCGCTACGGAAAGTATAGCAACAAGCAAAAAGTAAAGCAATATCAAAGACTTGCGAAACACATTTAAATTCTATCCTCCGAATAAGGGCTTTCCCCTAGGCACTCACTTGAAAATGAGTAACAAAGACTTTCAAGCGTTTGAATGAACTGGGTTTTTGACCAGAAAACAAATGCGTCGGACAAACATGGGAAAATACAGCCCTCAAGGCAGTGATCGCGCTGCGTCGCGCAAGATGCGCCAACCGTTCCCTCTTACACAACATGACTGCCTCTTCCCACCCCATGCTCAATGTGGCCGTGCGTGCCGCCCGCGCCGCTGGTTCGATCATCAACCGCGCTGCGCTCGATATTGAATCGGTGCGCATCAAGCAAAAACAAGTCAATGATTTCGTCACCGAAGTGGATGCGGCAGCCGAGCAAGCCATCATCGAAATTCTGCTAGAGGCCTACCCCAACCACGGCATCTTGGCCGAAGAATCGGGCACAAGCCAAGGTAATAAATTCTCCGACCACATCTGGATCATTGATCCGCTGGACGGCACGACCAATTTCATTCATGGCTTCCCCGTGTACTGCGTGAGCATTGCACTGCAAATCAAAGGCAAAGTCGATCATGCCGTGGTATACGACCCCACACGCAACGATTTATTTTTTGCCACGCGCGGGCGCGGCGCTTACCTCAACGACCGCCGCCTGCGCGTCTCCAAACGCGAGACATTGGCGCAATCGCTGATCTCCACCGGCTTCCCCTTCCGCCCCGGCGACAACTTCCCCACCTACATGGCCATGATGAGCGACATCATGACCCGCACCGCCGGCCTGCGCCGCCCAGGAGCCGCTGCGCTCGATTTGGCTTATGTAGCCGCAGGCTTCACCGATGGCTTCTTTGAAACCGGACTCATGCCTTGGGACATGGCTGCTGGCTCACTGCTCGTGCAAGAAGCCGGTGGCTTGATTGGCAACTTCACGGGCGAAGCCGATTACCTCGATCAAAAAGAATGCATCGCGGGCAACCCAAAAATTTATGCACAAATGGTCGGCTTGCTCGGCAAATACAGCAAATTCGCCAGTGCTGGGGAGAAGGCTGCGGTGCGCCAAGCAGGCACGCTCAAGGGCGCTGGCGCTGCCGATGCGGGCGAAGAACATGCGTCTTTGTAGTCGGTTTGCCGTGATTCAAGCAAGTATCATGAGACCAATCTAGCAATGGAGTTGCGTTATGCGTATCGATACCTTGTCTATTTCTCAGTTCAAGAACTTTAGCCAACGAGAGTTCAGTTTTCACCCTCAATTTAACTTGATCATTGGAACTAATGGCAGTGGCAAGACAACGGTCTTGAATGCAACAGCTGTAGCATTCGCACCTGTGTGGAAGCAGTCTTTATATGCATCGTAGCGCGAGTAAACCGTTGTTGCCGCATCTTCGATGTTCGGCTTCTCACCTGTC
Organism: Allobrachymonas sp.; assembly: GCA_043769055.1. Classification (GTDB taxonomy): domain Bacteria; phylum Pseudomonadota; class Gammaproteobacteria; order Burkholderiales; family Burkholderiaceae_C; genus JANMDU01. Next base: position 16 of record JAYVJQ010000438.1, on the reverse strand, counting down.
AACCAAAGACGATCAC
>JAYVJQ010000437.1:0-2785 GCA_043769055.1 Allobrachymonas sp. | reverse complement strand
CACGCTGCGCGTTGGCCAGCCGAGCTTGAAGAGCGATGGAATCCGAGATGAGTTGCAAAACGCGCTGCAAGCGCTTGGGCGCAACGAAGCGCTGGTGATCGAAGTGGGCCCGGTGCAAGACTCTTGGGCCAAGCGCAACAACGCCAAGCTGGAAGCGCGCCAAAAAGCCGCTGAAGCTCTGATTCAAGGCGATTCGCTGGTGCAAGAGCTGATGGCGCAATGGGGTGCGAAAATCGTGCCCGGAAGTGTGAAAGCCGCCTGACCTAGCGGCTCTGTACAAGTTATTTAATTTTCAAAGGAAAACCATGTTCAACAAAGGACAACTCTCCGGCCTCATGAAGCAGGCGCAAGCCATGCAAGACAATCTGAAAAAAGCACAGGATGATCTGGCCAACATCGAAGTCACCGCCGAATCCGGCGCGGGCCTCGTGAAAGTCACCATGACCTGCAAACACGATGTCAAACGCATCGAAATCGATCCCTCGCTCTTGGGCGATGACAAAGACATGCTGGAAGACTTGGTGGCTGCGGCTTTCAATGCAGCCGTGCGCAAGGCGGAGGAAACTTCGCAGGAGAAGATGGGCAAGATCACAGCAGGCATGCCACTTCCTCCGGGCATGAAGTTTCCTTTCTAAGATTTGAAATACTAAATACCGAAGGCAAGACAGGAACACAGAAAGCACAGAAATTACACAGAAAGCACAGAAAAAATACAAGAAATTGCCTCTAAGTTTTTTCTTCTTTTTTTCTTTTCTTCTTCTGTGTTTTCTGTGTAATTTCTGTGAATTCTGTGTTCCTGAAGTCCTGAATTCCTGAATTACTGAATTCGCCCATGCCCGCCCCTCACAGCCTCTCCAGTCTGATCGAAGCCTTGCGCCGCTTGCCCGGCGTAGGTGCGAAGTCGGCAGCTCGGATGGCTTATCACATGATGCAGCATGACCGGGAAGGCGCGGTGCTGCTGGCGCGCTCGCTCGAGGGGGCGGCGCACAGCGTCAAGCATTGTGAGCGCTGCAACACCTTCACTGAAAATGATATTTGCGACACCTGCCTCGACACGCAGCGCGATGCGAGCTTGCTCTGTGTGGTGGAGTCGCCGGCTGATCAAGCGGCCATGGAGCGCACGGGTGCGTACAAGGGTTTGTATTTTGTGCTGATGGGCAAAATCTCGCCGCTCGATGGCGTGGGGCCTAAAGAAATAGGTGCGCAAATGCTGCTGGATCGCGCGGCAGAGCAGGGCGTCAAAGAAGTGATTTTGGCCACCAATTTCACCGCCGAGGGCGAGGCCACGGCGCATATCCTCAGCCAAATGCTCAAATCACGCGGCGTGCAAGTCACGCGCCTGTCGCGCGGTGTACCCATTGGCAGCGAGCTGGAGTATGTCGATCTGGGCACAATTGCCCATGCGTTAGAAGATCGCCGCTAAAGGCAAACAATAAATCGCCGCTGAGTGCCTTCAGCAGCTATTTTTAAAGCCTTTTAGCTCTCTAGCCGGCATACAATATGCGCAGAGTGCTCACATATTAGGAGTAGGGAGCACACACGAGTTACAATCATTGCATCGCCCACGGAGCTTTTTATGACTTACCGATTCACCGTCGCCTACTGGATTTTGCTGTTTGCAGCCTTGCTGCCCATCGTCTGCGCGGGTATTTCCAAGTGGGGCATGTTCAATAAGCCGCGCAAAGATGGCGGCTACGATAACCACAATCCGCGCGATTGGCTCACCCGCCAAGCCGGTTGGCGCGCTCGTGCCCATGCTGCGCAAAACAACACCTTTGAAGCGCTGCCGTTTTTCTTTGCCGCCGTGATCATTGCGCATCAGCTTGGCGCTGCACAAACACGCCTAGATTTGCTCTGCCTCTCATGGCTTATGCTGCGAATTTTTTACGTGATCATGTATGTGGGCGATATGCCCTCGGCCCGCTCAGGTATCTGGTTTGGCGCACTGATCGTCAATATCATGATCTTGTTCTCGGGCTTTCGCTGAGTCAGTTAATTTGTATACAACGCGCGTCGGGTAAGCCCTTGCGTAATTTCCCGCTTGGTAATCGCACCGATGCGCCACAGTGGTGCAGCGATTACAGTCATTTGCATGATAAAAAAATTACAAGGGGACTTTCTCTCAACAAGGCTTGACCGCAGACGTGTATTGCTGCTGACTGCGAGCGGCTTAGCTGCATCAGCCGCAGGCGCAGCACCCACCAAACCACAGAGCAAAAGCGACAAAACGCCACCCAAACCTGAGAAAAAAACGCTGGTGATTGCCACGCCCAACCGCTATGCCTTGGTGTATTTGCCGCTCATCGTGGCTGAGCAATTGGGTTATTTTGCGCAGATGGGTTTGGAGTTGGAGATCAGCGAGCAGCCAAGTATGGCGCGTGCCCAGCAAGCCGCTCTGTCTGGCCAAGCCGATGCGGTTTGCGGTTGGGTCGAGAATACACTGTTGCAGCAAAGCAAAGGCCAATATTTTCAAAGCTTCGTGCTCATGGGGCGCGCGCCTCAAGTGGCGCTCGGTGTGAGCAACAAGTTGGCTTCTATCACCAGCTTGGCTCAGCTCAAAGGGCGCAAGATTGGTGTTGTGGCGCTGGGCTCACCCACGCATACCGTGGCCCACGTACTGCTGCGTCGCGCGGGTTTTTTAGCCTCAGAGATGAGCTTTGTCAGTGTGGGCAGTGCCAGCAGTGCACTGGCGGCTTTGCGCGCTGGGCAAATCGATGCGCTGGTGCATATGGATCCACTCATGACGCAGCTGGAGCAGCGCGGTGAGATCACGCTGTTGGCCGAC
>JAYVJQ010000436.1:0-2890 GCA_043769055.1 Allobrachymonas sp. | reverse complement strand
CCAGAAAACTACAAAGGCTTGGAAGTGGCAGCCAAGAGCGCTGGTTTGCTTTGATGTGGATGTGATTAATTTTGCAAGTTAGTCTTCAAAATTTAAGCGCCCGTCACCCAGCTGCGACAGCGGATTCAACACCTGCTGTGCGCAGCCTCTCGCTCAGCTTTACTGCTGGTGAGCAGGTGGCGGTGATTGGGCCATCGGGTGCGGGTAAGACGACGTTCTTACACGCACTCGCATGCGCGCTCAAGCCCTCCGGCGGACAACTGCTGCTTGGCCAGCGTGAGCCTTGGTTGCTTTCTACCTCCGATTTACAGGCATTAAGAGCTCGGCTCTTTCTTGCGCCACAAGTGCCGCCGTTGCCGCCTCGTCAACGTGTCGTCACATCCGTACTTGCGGGGCAATTGCCGCAAATGGGCTTGGCGGCGAGCCTGCGCTCGTTGTTTTATCCCAGCGATATTCCGGCTGCGCATCAAGCGCTGCAAGCCTTTGATTTGGATGAAAAGATTTTTGAGCGCGTGGATCGCCTCTCAGGTGGCGAGCGGCAGCGCGTGGGCTTGGCGCGTTTGTTGGCATCTAACGCTTCGCTGTGGTTGGTAGATGAGCCTTTGTCGGCGCTTGATCCAACGCGTGCATCGCAAGCCTTGCAAACCTTATGCGGCCAAGCGCGTGAGCGCGGCGCTACGCTGGTATGCACGCTGCATCAAGTCGAGCGGGCTTTGGCGAGCTTTCCGCGCATCATCGGTTTGCGCGACGGCGAGCTCGCGTTTGATTCACCAGCGGCAGAAGTCTCACAAGAGCGTTTGCGCCAACTCTATGCCCAGCATGAAGATGAATTGTTTGGCGCGACGCCAATCAATGATTTTCCTGAGCAGTTGCCCAGCGGCGCTCAGCCTGCGGTGATGCATTGCCGATGAACGCGGCGGCAGTTAACCCACCCGGCTCTCCAGCTTTGCGCGATCCTGCTTGGACGAGTCGCGTTTTTTGGACGCTGGCGGGCTTGGCTCTTCTGTGGCCTTTGCTCGTGATTACCGAGTTCAAACCTTGGCTACTTTGGCATGCCGATAGCCGCAAGGTGATGGGTCACTTTATTGGTGATTTTTTTCCGCCTGCGCATGACAAAGAGTTTTTGCTACTCGTAGCAAAGGAAACTTGGCGCACGGTAGCCATCGCCACTGCGGGCATTGCGCTCGCTTTGTTACTCGCGATTCCTTTGACGCTGCTTGGAACGTCAGCGCTATCGGTCTCTGCGCTCTCGGGTCGTATGAACCGTTTGCCTTCGTTTGCGCGGCAACTCATTCGTTGGCTGCTGATTGTGTTGCGCAGCGTGCCGGAACTCGTGTGGGCGCTGGTCTTCGTGCGCGTGGTGGGCTTGGGGCCCACGGCGGGCGTGATCGCGATTGCGCTGACCTATGCGGGCATGCTCGGTAAGGTGTACACGGAAATTCTGGAAAGCGGCGAGGCGCATGCCACGCAATCGCTCATGCGCAACGGCGGTGGGCGCATGCAATCATTCTTCTATGGCCTGCTTCCGCAAAACGCTGCCGAGCTCACGAGTTACACCGTCTACCGCTGGGAATGCGCGATACGCTCCAGCGCCGTGCTCGGCTTTGTGGGTGCAGGCGGCTTGGGGCAGCAATTGGATAACTCGATGAAGATGTTCAAAGGTGGCGAAGTGGCTACCTTGCTGCTGGTATTTATGCTGCTCGTGTGGCTGGCGGATAAGGCCAGCTCTTGGCTGCGCAAGGAGCTGGGATGAATTCCAGCAAAGCTCATGCTGCCAACGAGGTGTATAAATTGCCGCCTAAGCTGTTTGATGCGCGTTGCAAAGCGTGCTGGTTTGTGTTCGGCTTGATCGTATTGACTGTGGCCAGCTTTTGGTCACTCAATTTGCAATGGAAAGAACTGTTCAGCGCAGATTCTGCGCGCTTGATGGGCAAGTTCATCGGTGAACTGCTCTCGCCAGATTTTTCCAGCAAATTTGTCTCTAAGCTTTGGCAAGCTTCGCTAGAAACTCTTGCTATGTCGCTCTTGGGCACGATCATCGCTGCCGTGCTCGGCCTGATGATCGCACTGCCAGCCAGCAAAACGCACGAAGGCGACAAGGCTTATTTCAAAGCGCCAGCGAGATTGCTGCTGAACGCGTTGCGCAGCATTCCAGAGCTCGTGTGGGCCGCGCTGCTGCTGATTGCGGCAGGCCTCGGCCCCTTCGCTGGCACGCTCGCTTTAGGTTTGCACACCGCCGGCGTGCTCGGGCGCTTGTATGCCGAGAGCATCGAAAACGCCGCGCCCGGCCCCGCCTTTGCGCTGCGTGCGCGGGGCGTGAGTGAAGGCAGAATTTTTTGGTATGCCACGCTGCCGCAAATCATCCCCCAGCTCATGAGCTACACGCTCTATCGCTGGGAAAACAACATTCGCGCCGCAGCCGTTCTCGGCGTGGTGGGCGGTGGCGGCCTCGGCCAAATGTTGGCCTTTCACATGGGCCTCTTCCAAATGAGCAAAACCTCCACCATCTTGCTCGCCATGTTGGCTTTGGTGGCGCTGGTGGATGCGCTCAGCTTCGCATCGCGCAAGTGGATGCAGCGTTAAGCTCGAATCCAATTGTTTGAGAAGATGGCTCGATCACTATCAATTAGATAGCGCTCTGCATAATAAATATGCCGGCTGTCTGCCAAAAAGGCTCTGAAAACGAGAAAAAAGGTCTTCGGCGATTGGTCACCAAAAACTTTTCAGAAACTCACATCAAACCTTGCGCAAGGTACACACCGTGTCGTACCAGCCTTGCATGCCGACCAAGGGCGCGGGTTGGATGGGGAGGATGGCGTTGATGTTGTAGCCGGAGCCGGTGCCGCCTTTGCGCGGATCCCACCAGATATCGTCGACCAAATCTTGGTCT
>JAYVJQ010000435.1:0-2508 GCA_043769055.1 Allobrachymonas sp. | reverse complement strand
TCGCCCATGAGCTTGCTGGCTGCGGTGTCTGCATTGAAGGCGCTCATGCATTGCGGGCCTACTGCTTCGGCAATCGCTGCGGCGCAACGCTCCGAGGGGTTTTGCCAATTGCCATTGAGCACGAAGCTGGCGGTGGGCGCGCCATGCGCGTTGAGCGCCACATGCGTGCGGCCTGCGTGCATGCGGGCAAGCGTTTCTTTGCTAGCGGCAACCATCGGGTCGCAGCCCAAGATCAAATCGGCGCTGGCGGTGGCTACGCGGGTGGTGGCGATTTCGGATTGATGGTTGGCCAGCAGCACATGGCTCCATGTGTTGCCGCCTTTTTGCGCGAGGCCCGCTGCATCTTGCGTGACGATGCCTTTGCCTTCGATGTGGGCGGCCATGCCGAGGAGCTGACCAATGGTGATCACGCCTGTGCCGCCTACGCCTGCAACGACGATGCCGTATGCGCCGCTCATTGTCGGCAACACTGGCTCAGGAAGTGCGCCCAATTCAAAGGGATTAGCCTTGCCCGTTTTAGCTTTTTTCTTCAGCTCGCCTTCAACAGTCACGAAGCTGGGGCAGAAGCCTTTGACGCAAGAATAGTCTTTGTTGCAGGTGCTTTGGTTGATCGTGCGCTTGCGGCCAAACTCTGTTTCTAGTGGCTCGACGCTCATGCAATTGGATTGCACGCCGCAATCGCCGCAGCCTTCGCACACCAGCTCATTGATCAATACACGTTTGCTCGGGTCAACCAGCGTGCCGCGCTTTCTGCGGCGGCGCTTTTCCGTAGCGCAGGTTTGGTCATAGATGATGGCTGTTGTGCCTTTGATCTCTCTGAATTCTCTTTGAATATCGTCGAGCAAATCGCGATGCTTGACTTCGACATCGCTCGGCAGTTTTGCAGAAGCGTATTTCTCTGGCTCATCAGTGACGACGATCAATTTCGCCACACCTTCAGCAGTCAACGAATGCGCAATCTGAATCACGCTATGCCCTTCAGGCCGCTCGCCAATCTGCTGCCCGCCCGTCATGGCCACGGCATCGTTGTAGAGCACTTTGTAGGTGATGTTCACGCCAGCAGCTATTGCTTGCCGAATGGCGAGCAGGCCGCTGTGAAAATAAGTGCCATCGCCTAGATTGGCAAAAATATGCGCATCGTGCGTGAACGGCTGCTGGCCAACCCAGGGCACGCCTTCGCCGCCCATTTGCGTGAAGCCCGTGGTGGCGCGATCCATCCAAAGCGCCATATAGTGGCAGCCGATGCCGGCCATCGCGCGCGAGCCTTCGGGCACTTTGGTGGAGGTGTTGTGTGGGCAGCCGGAGCAAAACCATGGCGTGCGATCAGCCTTCAAATCGATCACTTGCAGCGATTGCTCTTTGGCCTCAAGAATAGCCAAGCGTGATTCGATACGAGCCAGTGTGTCGGCATCCACACCGAGTTTTTTCACACGCGCAGCAACAGCTTTGGCAATCAGCGCGGGTGATAAATCTGCATTGGCGCGCAGCAATGTATTCGCCGTAGGGTTAGGCTTGCTCCACTCGCCACCTTGGTACAACGAGTCCCCTTCGGTAGAGGCATCATCAAACTTACCCAGCACCGTGGGGCGCACATCGGCGCGCCAGTTATACAGCTCTTCTTTGAGCTGGTATTCAATGACTTGGCGCTTTTCTTCGATTACCAAAATCTCTTTAAGCCCAGTGGCAAACTCGCGCGTGATTTGCGCCTCCAGTGGCCACACCACGGCCACTTTGTGTACGCGAATGCCTAGGCGCTGGCAATCTTCAGTATCCAGCCCCAAATCGATCAGCGCTTGGCGCAAATCGTTGTAAGCCTTGCCGCTGGCGATCAAACCCAAGCGATCATTTTTGCCTTCAATCACGTTGTGGTTCAAGCGATTGGCGCGAATATAGGCCAGCGCCGCATACCATTTGAAATCAAACAGGCGCTGCTCTTGATCGAGCGCGGCATCGGGCCAGCGGATATGCACGCCGCCCTTGGGCATTTCAAAATCGGTGGGGATAACGATGTTGACGCGATCCGGGTCGATCTGCGCCGTCATGCTGGACTCCACAATCTCTTGAATCGTCTTCATGCCCGCCCACACGCCAGCGTATCGGCTCATGGCAAAGGCATGCAGACCCAAATCAAGAATGTCTTGCACATCGGTAGGGAAGAAAACCGGCAGGCCGCAAGCTTTGAAGATATGGTCGCTCTGGTGCGCCGCAGTGGAGCTTTTGGCCACATGGTCATCACCCGCCACGGCGATCACGCCACCCAGCGGCGTGGTGCCTGCCATGTTCGCATGCTTGAACACATCCGAGCAGCGATCCACGCCCGGGCCTTTGCCATACCAAATGCCGAAGACACCATCGTATTTATTGCTGCCCGGCGGCGCGAAGCCCAATTGCTGCGTGCCCCAAAGCGCTGTGGCGGCTAATTCTTCATTCACACCAGGCTGAAAGACGACATGCTTTTCTTGGAGATATTTTTTTGCTTTCCAAAGCGCTTGGTCATACCCGCCGAGT
>JAYVJQ010000434.1:0-3598 GCA_043769055.1 Allobrachymonas sp. | reverse complement strand
ACCGATGCAGCGGCCAATGCCGCGCAAGCCAAGCCGATTTGCGATGCCCACAACACCGCGCCGAAAGACTGCGTAGAAACCGTGCAAGTGAATTTCATCGACCCGATCAACCCCTATTCGCTAAGCGATCGTGCCAGCAAATACGGCCTGCTGTTTGTCGTGCTCACCTTCGTGGCCGTGGGCTTGTTTGAAGTGATGAAGAAGCTGCGCGTGCACCCGGTGCAATACCTCTTGGCTGGCGCTGCAAATTGCACCTTCTTTTTGCTGCTGGTCTCGCTGTCTGAGCACACTGGCTTTGCGCGCGCGTATGCCGCAGGCGCAAGCGCCACGGTGCTGCTGCTGGCCTACTACGCCAGCTACATGCTGGGCAGCTTATGGCGCGGCCTGCCCTTTGGCGCGGGCATGGCGATGCTGTATTCGTTTTTGTATGTGCTGCTGCAACTGGAGCAAACCGCACTCGTGATGGGCTCTGCCTTGCTATTCATCGTGCTCGCACTCGTCATGGTGCTCACTCGCCGGATCAATTGGTATGCACAATTTTCAACGACACCAGCTTCATCGCCAGTTGCTCCTCAAGCTGCTGAATAACTGGCGGCCTCGCCGGGCGTATCGGGCATTGCTGTGAGAAACCCTATCTGTTCGGGCTGAGCCTGTCGAAGCCCCACCCAGCCCTTCGACAGGCTCAGGGCGAACGGATAGCCTGCATACTCAGGGTTATGCGCAACTGCTATGAACTATAATTTTCATAGCACGCTGCGCATATTCTATGCCGGCTAACACCCCAAAAGGCTTAAAAATTATGGACACCAAAGCCCTCGTCACTCTGCTGGCCATCGTCAACCCGCTGGCCTGCATCCCGTTTTTTATTCACTACACGCAAGGCTTCACACGCGAGCAGAGGAAGCGCACGATTCTGGTGGCGAGTTTTAGCGTTTTTGTGGTGATCGGCTTGTCGGCTTTGCTCGGCCTCAAGCTCTTGGAATTTTTCGGCATCACACTGGCCAGCTTTCAAGTGGGCGGCGGCATGCTGCTGCTCACTTCCTCACTGGCCATGCTGAACGCCGAGCCCGCCGAAGCCAAATCGGCGCAAGCCGACATGAACGAAGCCGAGATGGCTGCGCGCACCAGCATCGCCGTTGTGCCGCTGACCATCCCGCTGCTCACTGGCCCGGCCACAATGTCAACCGTGGTGATCTATGCAGAAAAAGCCAAAACCTTTTTGCAACTCGGCACACTGGTGGGTTACGGCGTAGTGATCGCGCTGGCCACGTTCGCATGCCTCTCGCTCGCGCAACCCATTGCCCGCATCCTCGGCAAAACCGGCATCAACGTGATGACCCGATTGATGGGTTTGATTTTGGCTGCGCTGGCTGTGGAAGTGATGGCCGATGGACTGGTGAAGCTGTTTCCCGCTTTGGGGCGGTAAGCGACTCTACAAACCTGACAACACGGCATCCAAACATTTGGCAACTGTCAAGCTAGCGTCTGGCAAGCTCTCCACAGGTTTTTTGAGTATGTTTTTTGGCAAAGGTGCAGCCAGATGCGGCATCAATGCGAGGCGCCGGCCAAGAATGTGAAAGACAGGCGTTAAATCGCTGGGTAGTTGATCCGCCGCCAGCTCAATCACCGACAAAGGCATCACCAAGCGCGTGGGCAGTTTGTCTAAAAAATCAGACTGTACTTGCACCACAAAAGGGAAACGCTCGCGGGCGGCTGGCTGCGGGTTGAGGTACACATCAAATTGCGCCATGGTGATCACGCCCTACGCTTCGCAACAGGCGCGTCATCTTGCAGCCAACCCACCAAACCTTCGCACCAGAGTCCGTGCGTCTCAAAATCAGCGTTTTGCGCATGCAGCCACTTTGCATAGCGCGATTCAAATTCTTTTTTGCGCGCCTTGATGCTGGGTTGCTGAGCGCTTTGTGTGAGTTGTTTGTAATGCTCAAACGAGATCACCACTGAATCGGGGCGACCATCTTTCTCAATCACCACAGGCATGGATTTGGCTTGGGCACAGTAATGCCCAAATCGATTCTTGGCTTCAGTGGCGGTGACTTGCATGATTCAACTCCTATAAGTTTAGCCATTTTAGCCATTCACAAAGACACATGAAAAAACCGCCCGAAGGCGGTTTCTGAGCAACGCTCAATCGCTTGAGGCCACTGCCGTATTGCGCAATTTAATATGCAGTTCGCGCAATTGCTTTTCATCCACCAGCGAAGGCGCTTGGGTAAGCAAGCACTGAGCGCGCTGGGTTTTGGGGAAGGCGATCACGTCGCGGATGGATTCGGCTTTGGTCATGAGGGTGACGATGCGATCCAAACCGAAGGCCAAGCCGCCGTGTGGAGGCGCGCCGTATTGCAGGGCATCGAGCAAGAAGCCGAATTTGATTTGCTGCTCTTCGGGCGTGATCTTCAAGGCATCAAACACTTTGGCCTGCACATCGGCGCGGTGGATACGCACTGAGCCGCCGCCGATTTCCCAGCCATTCAAGACCATGTCGTAGCCTTTGGCGATGCATTTCTCGGGCGCAGTCACCATCCAATCTTCATGGCCGTCTTTTGGCGCGGTGAAGGGGTGGTGCACGGCGGTGTAGCGTTGGTTTTCTTCGTCGTATTCAAACATCGGAAAGTCGACCACCCACATCGGTGCCCAGCGGTCTTCAAACAAACCATTTTTCTTGCCAAACTCGCTGTGGCCGATTTTGATGCGCAGGTTGCCAATCGCGTCGTTGACGATTTTCTCTTTGTCGGCGCCGAAGAAAATGATGTCGCCGTTTTGCGCATTGGTTTTCTTGAGCAAAGCCTTGAGCGCTTCGTCGTGGATGTTTTTGACAATAGGAGACTGCAAGCCATCGCGGCCTTTGGAGAGGTCAATCACCTTGATATAAGCCAAACCTTTTGCGCCATAAATTTTGACGAAATCGGTGAAGTCATCAATTTCTTTGCGCGAGAAGCCGTCATTTTCTGCACCGCCCTTGGGCACGCACATGGCCACCACGCGGCCGCCCTTCATGTTGGCTGCGCCGGAGAACACCTTGAAGTCCACCGTCTTCATCTCTTCGGTCATCTCAGTGAATTCGAGCTTGACGCGCAGATCGGGCTTATCTGAGCCGTACTGGAACATTGCGTCAGCATATTTCATCACGGGGAATTCGCCCAAATCCACATTCATGGTTTTCTTGAAGACCTTGACCATCATGCCTTGGAACATGTCGCGGATTTCTTGCTCGGTGAGGAAGCTGGTTTCAATATCAATTTGTGTGAATTCAGGCTGGCGATCCGCGCGCAAATCTTCATCGCGGAAGCATTTGGTGATTTGGTAGTAGCGGTCGTAGCCGGCCACCATGAGCAGCTGTTTGAAGAGCTGGGGCGACTGCGGTAGCGCGAAAAATTGCCCTTCCTGGACGCGGCTAGGCACAAGATAGTCGCGCGCACCTTCGGGCGTGGATTTGGTGAGCATCGGGGTTTCGATGTCGATAAAGCCTGCTGTGTCCAAGTAATTGCGCACCGCCATCGCCACACGATAGCGCAGCATCAAATTATTTTGCATATACGGGCGGCGCAAATCGAGCACGCGGTGCGTAAGGCGCGTGGTC
>JAYVJQ010000433.1:0-10877 GCA_043769055.1 Allobrachymonas sp. | reverse complement strand
CTGCGCGCCTCCACCCGCATCGAAATTCAAAAACTCCACCGCGAGCTGGGCATCACCTCTCTTTTTGTGACGCACGATCAGATCGAAGCGATGACCTTGGGCGAGCGCCTCATGGTTTTGAATGGCGGCCATGTCGAGCAATTCGGTACGCCCGAAGAGGTCTATCACACACCGGCCAGCACCTTCGTGGCCAGCTTCATTGGCAGCCCTCCCATGAATTTGATCCCCTTGAAAGACGCTACTGAATTAGTAGCATCTAGCGCAGATTCTATGCCGGCTACTTCCCATTTTGATATAAAAAATACAGCACTAGCCACTGTCGGAATCCGCCCCGAGCATCTGCGCGTGGTGGACGCTGGACTGCCGCTTGAAGTGCTCAGCGTCGAGATGCTGGGCGCTGAGCGCCTGCTCTACACGCGCTTAGGTGCAGGCACCGAGCCCAACATGATCGTGCGTATCTCCGAAGGGCAAAAATGCCCCATAGTAGGCGAGACGATTCATGTGCAGGCGCTCGCTGGCAAGCTGCATGGCTTTGACGCGCAAGGCAAACGACTGGTTTAAAGCCTTCACGCTTATCATCTGCGCATGACAGCTGATCGCACTGCCTTCCATTCTCACCTCACAGCCTGCCCGCTGATTGCGATTCTTCGCGGCATCACGCCGCCAGAAGCTGCGGCTGTAGGGCGCGTGCTCTGGGATGCGGGCTTTCGGATTCTGGAAGTGCCCCTCAACTCACCTCAGCCTTTTGAGAGCATTGCCGCTCTAAGAAGAGATCTGCCAGATGCTTTGATTGGTGCGGGCACGATGTTGCAAGCGACTCAGGTGCGTGAGGTGCAAGCAGCGGGTGGGCAGCTGATCATTTCGCCGAATTTCAATGCGGCAGTGATGCTGGCGGCGCTGGCTGAGGGGATGCTCTCGATTCCTGGCGTGGCCACGCCAACTGAGGCCTTTGCCGCGCTAGCTGCTGGCGCGGATGCGATCAAGCTGTTTCCGGCGGAGATGATCTCTCCCGCAGCAGTGAAAGCGATGCGGGCGGTGCTGCCGCGCGAGGCACTGCTGCTGCCGGTGGGCGGCATCGGTGCGGCGAACATGGTGGCTTATTGGCAAGCGGGTGCGAATGGTTTTGGCATCGGCTCATCGCTGTATTCGCCGGGCAAGGCGATCGATGCGATCCAACAAGACGCTATTAAATTAGTAGCGCTCTGCGTAGATTCTATGCCGGCAAAAGACTGATTTCTCTATGAAAAACACAATTCAACTGGGTTTAGAAGGCAAAGTGGTGATCATCACCGGCGCTGCGCAGGGCATTGGCGCGGCATGTGCGCAGCGCTTTGCGCGCGAGGGCGCGCAGGTGATGCTGGCCGATGTGAACGATGCGGCGGGGCAGGCGCTGGCCGCAGAACTTCAAGGTACTTATGTGCATTGCGATGTGGCCAGTAAAGCGCAGATTGATGCTCTCGTGGCGCATAGTCTCGCCCTCCATGGTCGCGTGGATGTGTTGGTGAACAACGCGGGTATCTTCAAAGCTGCGCCTTTTCTAGATGTGAGTGAAGAAGATTTTGATGCGGTGATTCGTGTGAATTTGAAGGGCAGCTTTCTCATGGCGCAAGCCGCTGCGCGCGCGATGGTGGCGAATAAAACCCAGGGCAGCATCATCAACATGAGCTCGGTCAACGGCGTATTGGCGATTCCATCGATTGCCAGCTACAACATGAGCAAAGGCGGTATCAATCAGCTCACCCGCGTGGCGGCGCTGGCTTTGGCGGACCATGGCATTCGCGTGAATGCGGTTGCACCCGGCACGATTGCCACAGAGTTAGCGCAAAAAGCCGTGCTCACCGACGATGCTGCCAAAGCCAAAATAATGAGCCGCACGCCGATGCGCCGTTTAGGCGAGCCATCCGAGATCGCCGATGTGGTGGCTTGGTTGGCCAGCGATGCGGCGAGCTACATCACCGGAGAAATCGTCACAGTAGACGGCGGGCGCATGGCGCTCAATTACACCGTGTGAAGATACCCATCAAAGCGAAGCGCGAAGCGCCGCGACTCGTTTGTTGACCATCGGCGCAGCCAAGCGCCATTTCATGCGCGAGGCAAAACTGCGGCGCAGCTTGGTATGCGAGGGATCGGCATAGAAGGTTTCAGGATCGTGCGCGACCCCCCAATCCACAATCGGCAAACTGCTCAGATCAATTGCCACGCATTGCGCGCTGGCATCTTTGAGCCCCTGCCAGCTTTGCGTGCCAGCGATGTGAATACCATAGCCTAAGGCGCGATTTTCTGCGCTGAGTTTTTTGCTCGCAGCAGCAAACAGCGTCTGATCGGGTACATAACTGTCCGTCACGATCCATCGGTTCTCGATCAAGACCTCGGCCATGGCATGCATGATGGTCGATTCTTCGGGTTCAATGATGCCACGCAAAAAATGCACAGGGAGCGACACAAAGCGCAACCTTGCTGGCACACCCGCGCAGCGCAGCATAGCGACGAACAGCATGCCCTTGGAGAAACAATCGCCCTGCCCTAGGTTGAGCACCCCCTCTGCCGTCAAGCCCGAATAGTCGGCAATGCAAGCAAATGGAAGTGTCCGCACGAAATTGTGCAAAGCGACCGCTTTCTCACGCTCCGTGTCCAGCAGTCGCGTCAACACCAATGTTTTGGCACGCAACTTGGGCGCCATCACATCCAATTGCCGTGTAGCCCGAAGCCAACGCAGCCTTGCCTCTCCAGTGTCGGGGCGGGCCTCTCCTTGTGAATAAGCTGCTGAATTGCGAAACATGAACAGAATTTACTCCGTTTGTCCAAGACAAGCAATTGTGAATATGTACAGGATTTAATCTGCTATCAGTCTTAAGCTCCAGTCAATCTACAAGGTACACGGTGATGCAAACCGAGCCATCGCAGCGGCAGCGCAAGCGTCAAGCGAAAGTTCTCGGCCCAACTCAGAGCGCTAACGCGCGCAGTGCCTGCTTGGATACAGACGATCCGCGCAAAACGAGTCCCTGTGACGAACTCCACCAACTGAGCGAAAATTGTCTTGCCAGTATTGACGATACTTTCCCAAATAAGTCTATTTATGGAAACTACTGGTAATCACAGCACCAAAAATCAAATAGGCACCAAATAAAACGCGCCGCTAACCCGCACCAAGACTGACTTCGTGATCAAATCACTGGCTGTTTAGCGGACACTAGTGCCCCTTTCTCTATCTACTTTATATCTGACTGTGCGTACACCCTCTGCATCCTCCCACGATCGAAAAGCCAAGGCAGAGTTGCGCGGCAAGGTGTTGGCTGTAGATGCCTTCGGCACGGGGCATGCTGCAACAGCGGTGGAGCAGCTTTTACAGCCACTGGCCCAGCTCATGATTGGGCACAGCTTACAGCTAGGCAGCATTACCGAAATGCTGAAAAAAGCGATGGTGGAGGCAGCTTTGACTCAGCAAGAGTCTGATCGTGAAATGACCGACAGCCGCATTGCCATCCTCACGGGCGTTCACCGTAAAGATGTGCGCCGATTGCGCGAAACCCCGACCCCCCAAACGGCGCTAGAGAGCTATGCGCCATTGATGTCCATAGGCGCTCAAGTGGTGGCACGCTGGATCAGTGAACCCGCCTACCTGAACAGCCGCAACACTGCGCGCGTTTTGGCACGTACCCCGCGCTACGCCACTTCAGGTGAACCTGATTTCAGCAGCTTAGTGGCTGAAGTGAGCCGCGATGTGGGAGCGCGCGCTGTGCTAGACGAACTCTTGCGACTTGGCATCGTACTCAATGCCAGCGACACCCACGTCCAATTACAAAGCGATGCCTTTGTACCGCAGGATGGGTTGAGCGAGAATTTTCATTTTTTAGCTGCTAACGTCAGCGACCATTTGGCCACCGCTGTCCACAATTTACAGCCGGATCGCAAGGGCTCGGCCATGCTAGAGCAAAGTGCTTTTTCGCAAGCTTTGTCTGCTGAAGATGCTGCCGAGCTAGAACAAACAGCGCGTCTGCTGTGGACGCGGATACTGCAGCAGTTCTTGCAAAAAGCCACTGCTGCAGAGCTTCGCAGCCGAAAAAAAACAAATGCACAACACCGTGTGCGTTTTGGGGTGTATTTTCATTCCGCGCAGATGCATGCTGAAGCCAATAACAAAGCTTCACTTAAGAAACCCGAACCCAAACCTAAACCCAAGGTCAAGCCATGAGTTTTTCTGTCAAATCTAGGCTCCTGCAAGTAATTACTTGCGCTCGCAGTGCCGCTTGTTTATTGCTGCTATCTGCACTGAGCAGCTGCGGTGGTGGAGATACGACTTCGGCTTCACTGCCCGGAACAGGCGGCACGGGAATCACCGCCTCGGGGCCGATTTCAGGTTTTGGCAGCGTCGTGGTCAATGGCATTCGCTTTGATGATGGGGCAGCGCAAGTGCAAAGCGACGGTGCTGCATCTAGCAGTGGCGCATTGCGTTTGGGCATGACCGCTAAAGTTATCGGCTTTCAATCGAGCACTACCGCAGGCAGCTCTCCAACGACAAGCTCAGCGGGCACGGCCAACAGCATGGAACTTTGGTCGGTGGCGCAGGGCAGTATCAAAGGTGTGCAGTTGCCCAATACCGTGACCGTGGCCGGCCTGACCTTGGTGGTGGATACGGGTACCGTGTTTGAAGGTGCCGAATCCTTGGCTAGCCTCAAATCTGACGCAGTGATTAAAGTTTGGGGGCAGCCAAGCCGCGCAGACTTCACACAGTGGAGTGTTTCGCGGCTTGAGGTGTTGAAAGCACCACAAAACACGATCACCACCGGCAAAGTCAGCTTGCGCGCCGGCAAATGGATACTCAACACAATGGTGCTGACCAACGCACCCGATGGCTTGACCGAAGGCCAGCTGATCCGAGTGATGGGCACATTGGGCGGCACGACAGAAATCACGCTCACCGCCATTCAAACCACCCTTTTGGCCGAAGCCGGAAGCACCAAGCCCAGCACGGGCTACACCGATTTGCAAGGCATCGTATCGAGCATTTTGAACACAAGTACTGTTGCTCCCAACCCAGTCACGCGGCTCACCCTAGGCGCAAGCGTCGTGGATACGAGCAGTGCCAATGTATTGCCATTGGGCGCCAGCATCACCGAAGGCATGCGACTGCAAGTGCAAGGCGAATGGAGCGGCGGTGTGCTGGTGGCCAGCCAAGTGAAGATCATCTCGGAGCAGCAGCAAAGAGAAGTAGAGGTTGAGGGCACGGTCGAATCGGTGATCGGCATCTCTAATTTCACTGTGCGTGGCCAGCGTTTTGATGCATCTGCAATTGCCACGGAGCCACAAGCGACCCTGCTGATCGTCGGTGCTCAAGTGAAAATTGCTGGTGTTAAGAAAGGCAATTTTGTGATGGTCACGCGCCTAGAAATCAACTAGCAATCGTCGCTCGGCAAGTTGTTGCCACTGCTTTGAACTTAACTTTTCGGCAGCTTGCCGGGCTTACCAACGCATATTCTCAGCGTTGGGTTGCCGTCCTCCATCGCTTCAAATCAACCTGCTTTGTGCGGGAAATTGGCTGCGCACTCTCCATAAGCGCGAACTCCCAAAGCGTGAATTAATTCACATTTAGGAAGTTTGGCCTTAAAGCAAATTCATTTTGTGTGAAAAATTCCCATAAAATGAATTTATGTGAACGAAGCAAGATGTCAATTCAAGTAACGCCAAATTAGTATGCGGCTGTGAGTTGAGTTCTTCGAATTCACATGCATCAACCAACTTTTTAAGGCGAGCTATGAACACATACCTATTTCAATCACATGCAACCAAACACTTGGCTTGCATCACAGCAACTATTTCCGCTGCACTGCTCATGACGGCTTGTGGCGGAGGTGGCGATGGAGCAGCAGGCGCTGCTGGACGAAGTGTGGCTATTCGCACGACGGTCGAAGTGGCTGGTGCAAACTGCGCTACAGGTGGCAGCAAAATCGAAGCAGGTGCCGATGCCAATGGCAATGCGACGCTAGAAACCACGGAAGTCACCTCCACGGCCTATGTCTGCAACGGCGTTGCAGGAGTGCAAGGTGCTACGGGTGCTACGGGTGCAGTAGGTGCTACCGGTGCTACTGGTGCAGTGGGCGCTACGGGTGCAGTGGGCGCTACGGGTGCAGTAGGCGCGGTAGGCGCGGTAGGCGCGGTAGGCGCAGTAGGCGCAGTAGGCGCTACTGGCGCTACTGGCGCTGCGGGTGCTACGGGTGCAACCGGCGCAGTTGGAGCAACTGGCGCAGTAGGCGCTACTGGTGCAACAGGCGCTGCAGGCGCACCTGGCGAAAATGGTACGAACGGAATTGGGACACAAGGGCCAGCTGGTTCGAACGGCACAAACGGTCTAACAAGCTTGATCGTTCTTACTCCAGAGCCTAATGGCATCAATTGCCAGCAAGGCGGCACCAAAATTCAAGTTGGATTGGATGATAACAACAACGGAACTTTGCAAGCGTTAGAGGTAGATCAGACAGCTTATATTTGCCGTCCGGTTGTCATAGATTAAAAGTAGCAATAACCTCAGCACGGAGCATGCCATGAAATTATTACCTGCCATTGCGGCGGCAGCCGCATTCTTTCTCAGTCTGAATGTCTATGCAGTTTTACCACTGGGACTCAAATGTGATTCAAAAATAAAAATTGTTGATGCCGAAATAGGCAAAGTGGGTGAGTACGAAGTTCAAAAAGGAATGGAAAAAGAAAAACATACCGCTTTGATTGATCGTCAAAAAACCTCCGCTGTGGATGGTTGTAGTTTTAATGTCGAAGTTGGGCAAACCGTTGTCGCCCGATATTCAGGGCCGCAAACGGACGACACTGAGGTTCAGTGCATTGATCTGAACAACAACAATGCAGCGGTCAAATTCCCAGACAAAATTTATACGGTGCGTAGCTCTAACGTGTCTCCACACTACCTCAATCCGTATTGCCCAGATGGAGGATCCAAGGATGGCTTTCCTTGCTCGAAATTAGGCTCGCAAAGTGAGCGTGGCATGGAGTACAAAGAAAAAGTTTTGCGCTCAAACGCTACCAACAGGCTGTTTCTAGCGGACTTGGTTTTTGATCGTCCTTATGTCAGTAGGGTTACGCCCTATACGCCAAGCGTTCCCTCCAATGCCAAGCTGTTTTGTGCACTCATTACCAAATCGGGCACGGTCGTGATTGCCGCTACAGCGCAATACCCCGAAGCAGCTCCTCCCCCTCAAAGCAGCGGCAAGGAAGCTACTGATGAAAAAGGCAGCCGACGCAGCCCGCGCACTAGAAACGCTCTTGAGCGATAAGCATCTCGCTGCGGTACAGCACACATATTGAATCAACGCATCGCTCTAACCGAGCATGCGTAGGCCTTGTGATTGAAAGAAAACGATGACAGTCTCAAAAAAAATGGTGTGTGTGCTGCAAAGCGGTGCGGTGTGGCTATGTGCTGCGCTAGCCGTAGCGCCCTCCCCCGCGTCAGCCAACGGCTCTGGTGAGAACGCTGCTTGGCAGTTTCAAACCAGTCTAGACAAGGTTAACAAAGGCACGATCGCCGACTTGATTGAGCGAAAAAAAGGCGGCTATTACGACTCCTACAAAGTTGTCAATAACACCACCAACAACACCACGGTTGATAAACAGTTCAACTGCTCGGTCAACGCCTCCTCCGCAGGCAACAGCGGCAGCAATGGCTTGGCAGCCACCACCTCCTCACCCACCCTGAACAGCGCGGGAACCACCAACGCAGGCTCCGCCGCAAACGCCGCCACCAACAGTGGCACGCGCAGCGGCTTGGGCATTGATCTGCTCACCGGCGTTTCTGATGCCATCAACAACACCCAAAGTAATGCTGGTGCACTCAGCGCAACAGTTACCGGCTCGACCACCAGCTCCTCCAATGGCGCAGTCAGTGCAGGGGGCGGCACCAGCAGCCAGGTGCTCAACTCCACCCAAAGCAACCTGGGTCAGCAATTGGCCAGCATCACCGGCAGCACCGCCTGCAATGGCCCGTTGATTCACGCCAACTAAGACGACATGATGAATGCTCCTTTCGGCAAACCCAGCGTCCAACGGCTTGCTCTGGCTAGCACTGTGCTGGTGCTAGCCGGTTGCTCCAGCTTGCCCAGCAAACAACACGCTCCCGATGAAGAGCCCGTTGTGATGGGCTCAGCCCCACGGCGCAACCACACGCCAAACGAAGCCGCTTTTGCTTGCATGGCAAGCGGCATCAAACACAAAAACAAGCCCCTGATCGGCATTGCCGTAGGCGATGTCAAAGACTACACCGGACGCTACAGTTCCACCGAGGGCAGCACCATCACTCAAGGCGGGGCGCTGATGGTGTATTCGGCACTGGGCAAGTTGGGCGGCACGGTTTTGATCCAGGAGCGTTTTGATACGCGTATTGCCGAGCTAGAGCTGGCCTACACCGAAAAACGCCAGCTAGGCGACGGGCGCAACCATACGGTCGAGGTTGGCAAACCGGCTGTGCCCTGGGTGCCCTACTTTGGCGGCAGCATCATCAAATCCAACTACTACATTGTTGGCGGTATTACCGAGCTGAATTACAACATCGCCTCCAGCGGCTTTGAAGTGGCAGTCAACAGCGCAGGCATCAAGCGGCGCACCTACACCATGAACATTGGGGTTGATCTGCGCATTGTGGACACACGCAGCCTCCTAGTGGCCAAAACAGTCAGCTTGCAAAAGCAAATCATTGGCCAAGAGGTGGGCGCGGGCGTGTACCGCTTCTTTGGCAGCGATTTAGTGGATATCAATGTAGGCAACAAAAACCAAGAGCCCCTACAAATGGGCGTGCGCACGACGATTGAGCAAGGCGTGATGGAGCTGCTAGCTGCCATCACTGAGGTGGATCCTAATGAATGCTTGAACCCGGTTGCGGTGGTCACCGAACCGGTCGCAATAGTAGCCGCACCTGCAGCCAAACCCAATGGCAATGGCGCAGTGACCTCGCTGGCGACACCACTGGTGGTCAGCGATGTACCCCAAAGCATTCTCGTTCCACAAAATTCGGGTCAAGCCAGCGCCAACGCAGTGCAGCAACTGATGTTTGAATTTGGCAGCAGTGCGATCTCCGGGGCTGCGATGTCAGCGGTTGAGAAAATTGTGAATGACGTGGCACAAGGTCCTCCGGTCACCTTTCAGTTGGTGGCCCGAGACACAGAGTTGTGGCCACCTTTGCAACGTCGCGAGCTGACGAATCAGAGAGTCAAGGTGGCTATGGATGCACTTGCAGCCAAAGGCATTGCGGCATCTCGCATCGGCGTGACTTGGATGCCCGAGCCGACCGATACCAGCATCACCCGCCTAGGGGCTGGCTACCAGCTGGTAGCCACCTTGGTGGTGGGCAAATAGCCCAGGAGACACCATGGCTTATTGCAAAACACCGAAGACTCACACCAATGTTGCGCCCAAGCGGAGATACCGATCCTCTGCTTGATTCAATTTCTCTCTCGAATAGTCACCCTTTTTTGTTGTCATTTCCATTACCTAAGTAGGAGCTTCTCATGAAAACCATTCTCAAATCGATGCAAGTTAAATCTGCACGAGCTAAATCTTTCCGTCCTTCTGCCTTGGCCTCAGCCTGTGTGCTGGCTCTCAGTGGGGTGGTGGGTACGAATGCCATAGCACAGTCGGTGGCGTTTACGTATCCCGGTGCGCCTAGCCTGTTCAGCGTGACAGACTACGCGCAGTTTTTCACCATTGTGCAGACCAACACAGGTATCTTGAACCCTAGCGTTTCGACTGTTTCTTTCGGACAGGTCGCTACAGGCACAGGAGGCGAGCTGCCCACACCCGTGACCGTGCAAAACAACGTCGTACTTGGCACAGCGACAGCCAACACCAATTCTTCCGTAGGCAGTTTAACTTTGATCACCAATTTGGGGGTGAGTGCCAGTGATGGCATCAGCATGCAAGTTGCGCAGATACGCGCTGACGCAGCCACCACAGCCAGCGTTACCACCGCCAATGTGGGTATCAACAATACCAATTTACCGGGTGCGGTCATGGTGCTGAGCAACAACAGCTTGTCTACCAGCGCTAACCAAAATACCTCAAACCAATCGGCATCCGGCATCTTGCCGTCGTACACATCATCCGCAGCAGGAACTTCATCGGGCAGTTTTAACCAAGGCACTGGCGCATCCAGCAACAACACGACCGGCAGTATCAACTTGGGCACCTACCAAGCCAACTCCAACACAGGTGCTTCAGGTGCTACAACGTCGGCGGCGACCGTTCTCCTAGACCTCAGCCAGACACCGTTCGGAGCAGCCAATGCCAACTTGTCTATCAACGACAACACCATCGGGGCTGCCTATCAGGCCAACAGTTCGAGCAACGTGATCAATGCGCAGGCTGGCTCAGCAGCCTTCACAGGCAGTGCCGTTGTTAGCAACGTGCAGGCCAATGTCAACTCCACTTCCGGGAATGCCACCATCACGGGCTCTAGCGTCAAAGCGGATTACCGAGATCAAGCAGCCATCACAACGCAACTGAGTGCTGCGCTAGATATTTCTGGCAACGCAATCAACGCCTCGACTGGCGGTAACAGCGCAGGTGCCTTGGGGAGCAGCGGCCAAGTACTGGCAAGCAACGTCATCGCTTTTGCGCAAGGTGTGAACGTGTCTGGAAATGGCGCACCCAGTAATGTGATGTCAGTGGATACCGTGAGCACTCAAACCGTCAACGGGGGTTTGGCATTGTTCAGTGGTCAGCGCAACTCCGCTACGTCCATGACATCGGCCATCACAGATGGTGTGGTCAGCGTGCAGGGCGATCACCTGATTACGGGCGGTTCGATTAACGCAAGCAGCAATACTGTGGCCTCAGCGGCCACAGGTAACTTGGCAGGCAACCTGATCACTGCTGATGGC
>JAYVJQ010000432.1:0-4553 GCA_043769055.1 Allobrachymonas sp. | reverse complement strand
GGTTTGGTGGGCTTGAAGAAAGATGCGAAATCCGCGCTCTTCTGGTCGGGTGTAGATGGTGGTGATATGGGCCGCCCGATGCCGGTTGCAGATATTTTGTCGCGTGCGGATGACATTGGCATTTGCTTCAAGATGAACGGTAACGCATTGACTGCAGATCATGGTGCACCTGTTCGGATGATGGTGCCTGGCTGGGGCGGCACTGCATCGATCAAATGGGTCACTGAGATGCGAGTGGACAACCATCAACATTGGGTGCGTCTGAACACGCGAGGCGAAGCCTACATCGGGCCAGACTACCCCGTTCCTGCAATCGGCGCAACAGATGAGTTTATTGGCGGCATCACGGCAGCCGATGTCAAAGGCCCGATGGTGACATGGATGCCGATCAAGACATTGATTACCGTGCCTTTGGTGCTAGAGAAAAGCCCGTCGATTCCAGCCAATTACCCACTTAAGCGCGGTGAATGGCCTCGCATGAGTGCAGGCAAGCAACTTGTTCGCGGCTATGCTTGGGCACCTCAGCACGGGATTCGTGATGTGGAGTACAGAGTCGATGGTGGAAATTGGCAGCGCGCGAATATTCAAGGGCCCAACCTTGGGCGATACACATGGGTGCGCTTCGATTTCATCTGGGATGCTCGCCCAGGCGATCACGTCATTGAGACGCGTGGCTCAGATATGGCGGGCAACGTGCAAACTGCTACTGTTCCGTTCAACCAGCTGGGCATGGCAAATAGTGCTATTCCTAAATTCAAAGTTCGAGTCGCATGAAATCTTGGAAATTGAAGGCGGCTTTTTTAACTGCCGCAACAATACAAACATCGGTATGCCTTGCGCAGGCTGCTGATGTTCCACCACCTCCTGCGGGTGCGAGTGCTCAAGTTCTACAAGGTGCAAAGCTGTACCAGCAAAATTGCGCGCTTTGCCACGGTGCGAAAGGACGTGATGCCGTGGTCTTTCCTCGACCGATCTGGGGAGCTGGTCACGACATTGGTAAATTCAACAATGCGAAAGGATTGTTTGAATACATGCAAATGTTGATGCCGTTTGATAACCCAGCGAAGATCGATGACGCTGCAAAAACCGCAATCGTCGCTTATATGCTGGTGCGTAACGGCAACCTTAAAGCAAGTGAGTCGCTTCCGGTAGGAGGTAATCAGGCAGCGATCAAATAATTTCTTTGATCAATCAAAAAGAGGGGCGATCAGCCCTCTTTTTTTTAGAAATGTAAAGTATCACAGCGCCTTGACCACTGCATCGCCCATTTGCACGGTGTTGACTTTCGTGCATCCGTCGCTGTAGATATCACCTGTACGAAGCCCGAGCGTCAACACTTTTTTCACGGCATCTTCAATGCGCTCTGCAGCTTGCGGTTGGTTCAAAGAGAAGCGCAGCATCATCGCAGCAGACAGGATCGTGGCCAGCGGGTTGGCGATGCCTTTGCCTGCAATATCGGGCGCGCTACCGTGGCTGGGCTCATACAAGCCTTGGTTGCTGCTGTTCAAACTTGCAGAGGGCAGCATGCCAATTGAGCCGGTGAGCATGCTGGCTTCATCCGAGAGAATATCGCCAAACATATTGCCAGTGACGATCACATCAAATGCTTTGGGCGCTTTGACCAATTGCATCGCGGCGTTATCGACATACATGTGATCGAGTTTCACCTCAGGGTATTGCTTGCCCACTTCGGTGACCGTATCTTTCCAGAGCTGGAAAGTTTCCAGCACATTGGCTTTGTCTACGCTGGTGACTTTTTTGTTGCGCTTCATGGCCGCTTGGAATGCCACATGCGCGATACGCTCGATCTCCGGCACGCTGTAGCGCATGGTGTCAAACGCTTCTTGCGCGCCGGGGAATTGCCCATCTGTTGCCACACGGCGGCCACGTGGCTGGCCGAAGTAAATATCTCCAGTGAGCTCGCGGATGATGAGAATATCCAAGCCCGCAATCAGTTCAGGCTTCAAACTCGATGCATCCACCAGTTGCTCATAGCAAATTGCGGGGCGAAAGTTGGCAAAGAGGCCAAGATTCTTGCGCAGCCCCAGAATCGCTTGCTCAGGGCGCAAGGGGCGATCTAGTTTGTCGTATTTCCAATCACCGACTGCGCCAAACAAAATCGCATCCGCTTCTTTTGCGAGCTTTAACGTGCCTTCAGGCAACGGATGCCCATGCGCTTCATAGGCCGCGCCTCCCACGAGGGCTGATTCCATTTCAAATTTCAAATCAAGTGCCTGGAGCACCTTCACAGCTTCGGCCACGATTTCAGTGCCGATGCCATCACCGGGGAGGATTGCGATTTTCATGATGATAAGTTACTATTAAATTGATAGCTGCTCGCGCAGACTCTATACCGGCAAGAGGCCTAAAACGCTTAAAAATTAAAGGGTAGTTGCCAACCAAGGCTTGGTCGCCAAGCGCTCCGCTTCAAAGGCTCTGATCTTGTCACTCTGGCGCAGGGTGAGGCCAATATCATCGAAGCCATTGATGAGGCAATATTTGCGGAAGGCGTTGACTTCAAAAGGAATGGCCTCGCCATCGCCTTTGAGCACCACTTGCTTATCCAAATCAATCGTGAGCTGGTAGTCGGGGAAGGCCTTGACTTCATCGAATAGCTTGGCCACCGTAGCTTCTTGTAATTGAATGGGCAGCAGGCCATTTTTAAAGCAATTGTTGAAAAAGATATCAGCGTAACTCGGCGCAATCAGCGCACGAAAACCATATTGCTCAATCGCCCAAGGTGCATGCTCGCGGCTTGAACCGCAGCCGAAGTTTTTGCGGGCTAGCAAAACGCTCGCACCTTGATAGCGCGATTGATTGAGCACAAAATTGGGATTGATCTTGCGATCTGCCAATTTGGAATACGGCTCGCCCGTGTCGAGGAAGCGCTCGGCATCAAACAAGTTATCGCCAAAACCTGACTTGCTGATACGCTTGAGGAATTGCTTAGGAATGATCGCGTCGGTATCGACATTTTCTCTATCGATAGGGGCTACGAGGCCTTGGTGAATGGTGAATTTGTTCATGATTTGATGGATTCAAAAGAGGAACACAGAAAACACAGAAATTGCACAGAAAACGCAGAAATAAATCGGTATTTTTCTGTGGATTCTGTGTGATTTCTGTGCATTCTGTGTTCCGAATTTAAGGTTTAAGCAAAGCGCCGAATGTCGACAAAATGCCCATGCACTGCCGCTGCCGCAGCCATCGCTGGCGAGACCAGATGCGTGCGGCCGCCTGCACCTTGGCGGCCTTCAAAGTTGCGGTTGGATGTGGAGGCACAGCGCTCGCCGGGTTCTAGGCGGTCAGCGTTCATGGCCAAGCACATGCTGCATCCGGGCTCGCGCCACTCAAATCCTGCGGCTTTGAAGATTTCATGCAAGCCTTCGCGTTCGGCTTGGGCTTTCACAAGACCTGAGCCTGGCACGACCAAGGCGAGCTTGACGTTTTTGGCCACTTTCTGGCCGAGGCGTTTGACGGTGGCTGCCGCTTCGCGCATGTCTTCGATGCGGCTGTTGGTGCAAGAGCCAATGAAGACTTTATCGACCGTGATGTCGGTGATAGCTTTGTTGGGCTCCAAGCCCATGTATTTCAAAGCGCGTTCAATGTCGTTGCGCTTGGTGGGATCTTTTTCTTTGTCAGGATCGGGCACATGGCCGTCGACACCGAGCACCATCTCGGGCGAAGTGCCCCACGTCACTTGTGGTTGGATTTGCGTGGCGTCGAGTTCAACGAGGGCATCAAACTTAGCATCAGGATCGCTTTGCAGCGTGCGCCAGTAGGCCATCGCTTGCTGCATCACCACGCCGGTAGGGCTCATCGGGCGGCCTTGCACATACTCAATAGTTTTTTCATCGACAGCCACTAGGCCTGCGCGCGCGCCAGCTTCAATCGCCATGTTGCAGACGGTCATCCGACCTTCCATCGACAGCGAGCGAATCGCGCTGCCACCAAATTCGATGGTGTAGCCAGTGCCGCCTGCCGTGCCAATCTTGCCGATGATGGCCAATACCACGTCTTTCGCGGTCACGCCTTTTTGCAGCGCGCCTTCTACTTTCACCAGCAGATTTTTCGCTTTCTTGGCCTGCAAAGTATTGGTGGCCAGCACATGCTCCACTTCGCTCGTGCCGATGCCATGGGCGAGCGCACCGAATGCGCCGTGCGTGCTGGTGTGCGAATCGCCGCAGACCACAGTCATGCCCGGCAGCGTTGCGCCTTGCTCAGGCCCCATCACATGCACGATGCCTTGGCCTTTAGAGAGGAAGGGGTGATAAGCCGCTGCACCAAACTCTTTGATGTTGGCATCCAGCGTGGTGATTTGCTCTTTGCTCACGAGATCAGCAATGCCGTCGTAGCCCAGCTCCCAACCGGTGGTGGGCGTGTTGTGATCGGCCGTGGCGACGATGGATGACACGCGCCATACTTTGCGATTGGCTTGGCGCAAGCCTTCAAAAGCCTGCGGGCTGGTGACTTCGTGCACCAAGTGGCGGTCAATATACAAAATGGCGGTGCCATCCTCTTCGGTGTGGACGACGTGCTCGTCCCAAATTTTG
>JAYVJQ010000431.1:0-10178 GCA_043769055.1 Allobrachymonas sp. | reverse complement strand
CCCGTCCAAGCGATGGCACGCGCACGCTGGTATTGCCCAGCACCCCAATTCATGCCCACCATCGCCACGGTGGCCATACCGAAGCCGAACACGATGGGCTGCAAAATATATTCAAGCCGAGCGCCCATGGCATAGCCGATGGCAGCAGACGGCCCAAATTGCCCAGCGATGCCCGTGAGCACAATGATCGACAAATTCATGATCACCATATTGATCAAGCTGGGCACGCCCACATTCAAAATATCGGTGAACAGCGCGCGCTGAAGGCGGATGCCACGAAAGCGAAGCTGCAACGACGATTGCCCCGAGCGCAGATAGCGAATCATCACGAGGCTGCCCACAGCAAATGGAAGAATCAAACTCCATGCCGCCCCCGCCGAGCCCAGAGAAGGCACTGGCCCCCAGCCAAAAATCAGCAAAGGCGAGAGTGCAATATGCGCCACGACGCATCCGAGCAACACACCCGCATGCACCCGCATATTGCCTGTGCCCCGCACGGCATTACCCAGCAGATTCAGCACGCAAATGCACACCGCGCCGCCCATGGCGATATTCGCGTAGCTCAGCGCATCTGAGAGCACATCATCGCGCCCGCCCATCCAGCGAAACACCACTGGCCCTGCGAGCCACATGAAGGCGGTGAACACCACACCAAGCGCCAAGGCAAGAACAAATGCATGCAGTACCAGCGCTTGCGCACGCGCTGTTTGCCCCGCACCAATCGCCCGCGCAATGGCAGAGCTCACGCCTGCGCCCATGCCGCTGTTGGTGCTGTGCAGCACCATCATCACAAAAGGAAAAGCCAGCGAGGCACCCGCCAGCGCGCTGGTGCCGATGCGGCCCAAGAAATACCCATCAAAGATGATCACTCCCACAAAGGCCAACAAATTCATCACATTGGGCACAGCTAAGCGCAGTAGGGTGGGCAAAATCGCGCCTTCGAGTAGCAGTTTTTTGCGAGCAGCAGCTGGTGAGGGTGGCTCTTGAGTGGGTACTGCGGGTATTGCAGGTACGGCAGGCTTGCCCAGTTGTGTGTTATTCAATTCAGTCACAAATACATCTCCGCCCAACAAGGGGATACGGAGCAGCGCTTGGACAAAATGTCTTGAGTAAGCCGGGAGGCCGCGTGAAAGCCCGACAGATTTGAAGTTACCAGAAGTCTGCGGGGAATACAAGCTGCTGTGCCTTTTGCAAACTTCTGCTTATGCTCAGCTTTCTAGGGTTCGCTACTGAATGAATAGCACTCTGCGCAGGTTTTATGCCGGCTACTGGCTCATTTTTCTTAAATTTTGTGTTCTTTTAGGTCTTGTTTCTCACCACCCGCTCACGTTGGCACGCGGCGTGCGATGCGCTGCGCAGGCGTTCACGCTCGCGCTATTGCATTGTTTGCGTGCAACGTTGACCAGCGTGAACACCTTAGATTGCATGCAGACGAGATAGCGAGCGCGAATGGAACGCCTGCGCATCCCATCACCCACCGCGCACCCTGATGCTTGATTAGCGTGCAAAAGATAGCGCTCCAATGGCTGCATGCCTTTCGGCATCAAGGTGCGGTGGGCGTGATAGGACTTGGCGGTGCGGCCATTCGCGCTCGCTTGAGAGGCTGTGAGCAAACCAAGGTGGTGACGCAGACTGACTCAACATGCGAGCAATGCGACTGCGCGAGGTGCTAGCCGACAATTCCTATCGCGGCTACCGTGCCCATGTA
Source organism: Allobrachymonas sp. (assembly GCA_043769055.1). GTDB lineage: Bacteria > Pseudomonadota > Gammaproteobacteria > Burkholderiales > Burkholderiaceae_C > JANMDU01. Next base: position 8,470 of record JAYVJQ010000431.1, on the reverse strand, counting down.
CAAAAGTTGGCATGAAACGGGATGGTGATTCCCTCAGCTCAGCCCTCTCCCTGAAGGAGAGGAAGTAGATCAATCACTACTAATTTAATAGCACTCTACGCATATTTCATGCCGGCTACCTGCCGATTTTGCTTAAAAAAATCACTTCGGAGCCAAGCGAATCGCGCCATCTAAGCGAATCGTCTCGCCATTGAGCAAGTCGTTGTCGAAGATGTGCAAAGCGAGTTTTGCGTAGTCTTGCGGGGTGCCTAGGCGCGAGGGGAAGGGCACGGCGGCGGCTAGGGCGTCTTGCACGTCTTGGGGCATGCCAAACATCATCGGTGTGCCCATGATGCCGGGGGCGATGGTGCAGACGCGGATGCCTAGTTTTGAGAGGTCGCGGGCGATGGGGAGCGTCATGCCCACAATGCCGCCCTTCGATGCGGCGTAGGCGGCTTGGCCGATTTGGCCGTCGTAGGCTGCGACAGAGGCGGTGTTGATGATGCAGCCGCGCTCTTTGGTGGATTCGGGTTCGTTTTTGCTCATCGCATCGGCGGCGAGGCGCAGCATGTTGAAGCTGCCGAAGAGGTTGATGGTGACGGTTTTTTTGAACGCGTCAAAGTTGTGTGGCCCATTCTTGCCCACGGTGCGCTCAGCGCTGGCAATGCCCGCGCAGTTGACTAGGCCCATGAGCTTGCCCATGGAGACTGCTTTGGCGATGACGGCTTGGCCATCTGCCTCGCTGGTGACATCGCATTTCACGAAACACGCGTTTGTGACACCGCCGATTTCTCGTGCGACTGCTTCGCCTTTGTCGGCTTGCATGTCAGCGATGACGACCTTGCCGCCTTGCGCTGCGAGCATACGCGCTGTGCCTTCGCCAAGGCCCGATGCGCCGCCAGTGACGATGAAAACTTTGTCTTTGATTTGCATGAAAACTCCGTGTATTGGTTTGGTGAGGTTGGATTCACAGGAACACAGAATCCACAGAAATTACACAGAAGACGCAGAAAAAGGAGTTTGGATTTTTTCTGTGTCTTCTGTGTAATTTCTGTGCTTTCTGTGTTCCTGACTGAAAGTATTTGACGTTGACGTATACGTCAATCAATCCCAAGTTTATCCCGAAATTGCCACCCATCCCCCAGCACCGATAATTAGCCCATGCATTTCTTACTCTCACGCCTCGCGCATTTACTCCTCATTGCCGCGCTGCTGGCCGCTTGCTCCTCCACACCGATCAAAACTGATTTCCCGCCCGTTAGCAGCAGCCCCAGCGATACTGCGGCGCAAGCGCCTACTGCGTCCAAGCGGTCACCGAAGATTGGCTTGGCCTTGGGCGGCGGTGCGGCGCGGGGGTTTGCGCATGTGGGGGTGATTGCTGCGCTGGAAGAAGCGGGCATCAAGGTGGATTATGTGGTGGGCACATCAGCAGGCTCGCTGGTGGGCGCGATTTATGCCTCGGGTAAGAATGCGGCGCAATTGCAAGAGGTGGCGCTCAAGATGGAGGAGGCTGAGATCACCGATTGGACGTTGCCTTTTGGCAATCGCGGTATTTTGCGTGGGCAGGCGCTCTCCGATTATGTGAACCGGCAGGTGAACAATAAGTTGATTGAAAGCCTGCCAGTGCCCTTCGGCGTGGTGGCCACTGATTTGAAGAGCGGACAGGGCGTGCTGTTTCAGCGCGGGGATACGGGGATGGCCGTGCGCGCGAGTAGCGCGGTGCCTTCGATTTTTACACCCGTCAATATCGGCGGGCGTGAGTATGTGGATGGCGGCTTGGTGGCTCCTGTGCCGGTGCGCTATGCCAAGCAAATGGGCGCAGAGCTGGTGATTGCGGTGGATATTTCTTCTGCGCCCGAGGGCAACAATTCCGATGGCACGATTGCTGTGCTGCTGCAAACCTTTGCCATCATGGGTAAGAGCATCAATGAATATGCGCTGGTGGGTGCAGATGTGGTGGTGCGGCCTGAGTTGGTGGGTGTGAAGGGTGGAGATTTCACGGCCAAGCGCCGCGCGATAGACGCTGGCAAGCTGGCGATGCAGCGCGCGATGCCGGCGCTCAAGGCGGCGATTGAAGCGAAGTCTCGCGTAGTGCCATGAGCAAAGCCTTTACCAAAGAAACTGATGCTGAGGAAGATGAAGATCTCCAAGGCGCACCGCCTATTCCCGCAGGCAGTAAAAACTATATCACCCGCCCGGGCTACGATGCCTTGCAGCTTGAGCTGAAAACCTTGGTGGACGATGAGCGCCCCAAAGTGGTCGAGGCCGTGCACTGGGCCGCAAAAAACGGCGACCGCAGCGAAAACGGTGACTATCTCTACGGCAAAAAACGCCTGCGCGAGATTGATCGCCGGATTCGCTTTCTCACCAAGCGACTGGAGATTGCCGAGGTGGTGGATTCATCAAAGCACCATGGCAGCGATCAGGTGTTTTTTGGTGCGACGGTGACGTATGCGGATGCGCAAGGTCTTGAAAAAACTATTCGGATTTTGGGAATTGATGAGGCGGATAGTGCGCGCGGCGAAGTCAGTTGGATATCGCCTATTGCGCGGGCTATGCTGAAGAATCGCGTGGGCGATGAAGTGCGTTTGCAGACACCGCAGGGTGTGCAGGTGCTGGAGATTGTGAAGGTGGCGTATTTAAAGCATTTTGAGTAGTTTGCTGGCGTGTATTGTGCGTAGTTTGCTATTTATTTTGCAGCTATTGTTTGCTGAAGATTTCTACTGCTAAGAGCGGCTGCGAGGCAAGGGTGTACTGCGCCCTGCTCATACTGTCGCTCGCGAGTTAGGCGACACTTGTCGCCTGAATTTGACGAAACGCTGCGCGCCACAAATCGCAGGTCGCAGTACACCCTTGCCTCGCGGCCTGTTGGCGGCAGTGAAAGTCTTCGCGCGTTGATTGTGGCGCTGCATGAGCGTTGTTGTCGCTGACACCTCCGCCAGCACTCGGTGACGGCACTAAGCTCGCTAACCCCGGCCTGCGTGAGTCGTATGCGGGCGGGCGATTTGTTTCGCGCAAGGCGCTGAAAACGCCCCAGCGTTTTCCTCGTTATTCAAAGCGACAGGTGTCGCCACATTCCTTGCGCGAAAGTATGAGCCCGCCCGCATGCGGCTCACGCAGGCCCAAGCCGAGAAATAACGCCACAACAACAAAATATATGCAAAATAAGCCTCTACCCGGCATAAAACAAGCGCAGAGTGCTACGAATTTAATAGTATTGAATCAACAGAAGTATCCTGCAACCAAGTCTTGAAATGCACCAAGGGCGTGAGTTGCGCCTTCGATTCGGGGTGGCAAAGGTAGTAGCCACTGTCGTCAAGATAGCCATCATCCAGCGGCGCAGAAACGAGCCCCGCAGCCACATCGTCTTGCACCAAGCAGCGCGGCACGAGCGCCAAACCCATGCCGGCCATGACGGCGCGAATCAGGCTGTGGAACTGATCCAGCTGTGTGCCTGCCAGCGGGTTGATGTTTTTTACGCCATACGCCTCGCACCAATGCGCCCAAGCTTGCGGCACGGTGGCGTGTTGCAGCAGGGGAAATTTGGCAATGTCTTGCGGCTTTTTGAGCAGAGGTTTGCTCTTCAAAGCAGGTGGTGCAATCAGCATCACTTCGCGGCCCGTGAGGTAATGCGCCTGAGCGCCGGGCCAGTGGCCTTGACCAAACAATATCGAGCAATCCAAATCGGCGCGGTCAAAGGTGTAGCCCTGTGCAAACGGCACAAAATGCAGCGCAATCTGCGGATGCTGTTTTTGAAAATCGGGCAGGCGCGGAATCAGCCATTTGGCGGCAAAGGTGGGCAGGCAAGAGATGTGCAAAGCACCCCCGCCATCGCCACTGGTGATCACATCCAGCGTGGCGGCTTCTAGCTGCGCAAGCAGCACTCGCACCGCCGCTTCATAGCGCACGCCGGCGGGCGTGAGCACGAGGCGCTTGCGCACGCGCTCAAACAAACTCACGCCAAGGCTGCCCTCTAGCTCCAAAATTTGCTTGCTCACCGCGCTTTGCGTGAGGTGCAACGCTTCAGCCGCGCGCGAGATACTGTCATGTCGAGCGGTCATTACAAAGGCGCGCAGCAAATGCGTGGGTGGATGGAGTTTTCTCATGGTCATAGCCTTCATATTGCCTGCGATGCGTGGTGAAAGAATTCAGGGTTAACCAGTAAAAAATCAGTCTGATTTGGAATGTTAATTGGCGCATCTTTCGCTTTTCATTTGGAGCGTAAAAGAGAAAAATCCAGCCATCCCAACTTCATAGCAAACCTCATCATGAAACGCAGGCATGTTCTTGTCCTCTCCGCCGCTTATGCAGCAGCATCTGTTGTGCCCACCTCTTTCGCGCAAACCAAGCCGCTTCGCTTGGTCGTGCCCTTCCCACCGGGCGGCGCAACCGACATCACCGCGCGCGCTTTGCAAGAGCCTTTGGGCAAAGTCTTGGGTACACAAGTGATCGTGGAAAACAAAGCGGGCGCAGGTGGCTCGATTGGCATGAGCGAGGTGGCCAAGGCAGCGCCGGATGGCTTGACTTTGGGAGTGGCCACACTGTCTACGCACGGGGTGAATCCTGCGGTGTACAAGAAGCTGGCCTACGATCCGATCAAAGATTTCGTGGCCGTCACTGAGCTGGTCAAAGCGCCGGGTGTGCTCGTGGTCAATAGCAAATTGCCAGTGAATACGTTGGAAGAATTCATCAAATTCCTCAAGGCCAATCCGGGCAAAGTGAGCTATGCCTCGCCGGGCAATGGCACGATTGGGCATATGTGGGGCGAGCTGTTCAAAAGCACCACGAATACCTTCATGGTGCACATTCCCTATCGCGGTGCAGGCCCTGCGATTACCGATGTGATTGGCGGGCAGGTGCAGGTGTATTTTGATCAAGTGGCTTCTTCTTTGTCGCACATTCAAGGTGGGCGCTTGAAGGCATTGGCCGTGGCTTGGGGCACGCGGCTGGATGTGCTCAAAGACATTCCAACCTATGGCGAGAAAACCTTGTTTGCCAACAACGATGCCTCGTGGTTTGGCTTGGTCGCACCCGCTGGCACGCCTGCGGCAATGGTCAATCGCATTCAGCAAGCCGTTGCAGCGGCTTTGAAAGATGCCGCACTGGCCGACAAACTCAAAGCGCAGGGCTTGTTTGCCTCGGGCAGCAAGCCCGATGAGTTTGCTGCTCAAATCCGCAAAGAAATCGACAAAATGCAGCGCATTGCGAAGTTTGCCAAGATCAGTTTGGATTAAGCTCTCATCTATGCAATTCATTACCACGCACCTGGGGCACTCGCCTCTGGTGCTCGATTCGCCGCACAGCGGCACGTTTTATCCGCCCGATTTTGGCTTTGCTTGCGATGCGCTCGCCTTGCGCCGCGCCGAAGATACGCATGTTGAAAAACTCTATGGCTTTTGCCAACAGCTGGGCTGCTCTTGGATTGAGGCGCATTTTCCGCGCAGCTATTTGGATGCCAACCGCAACGCCACCGAGGTGGATCCCGACATGCTCGATGGCCCTTGGCTGCGCGAGGTGGAGTTAAGCGATCCGTATGTGCTGTCAAAACGGCGCTTGGGCAAAGGCCTCATTTGGCGTGCTACGGATGATGGCGAGCCGCTGTATGCGCGGCAGCTAGTCGTGCAAGAAGTGGAGCAGCGCATTGAGCGCTGTTGGCAGCCGTATCACGCGGCAGTCAAAGCCGCGATTGACGCTGCGCATGCGCGCCATGGCTACAGCCTCCACATCAATTGCCACAGCATGCCAGAAGTTGCGGGCAGTCATGCCACGGATTTTCCGGGTGAAAAGCACCCAGATTTCGTGCTCGGTAATCGGGATCATTCCACATCGAGTGAAGCAGTGTTGCTATTCATTCAGAAGCAACTAGAGCAGATGGGCTACAGCGTGCAGCTCAATCACCCCTACAAAGGCGTGGAGCTGGTGCGCCGCTATGGCGATCCTGCAAACCATCGTCATAGCGTGCAAATTGAGATTAATCGCGGGTTGTACATGAATGAAAAAACTTTGGAACTGACGCAAGGCTTTGCGCCGCTGTATGAAAATCTCAAGGCGCTTGTGCTCTCATTGATGACTTACGATCCTCGGTCATGATTACGTTTTTCAGCCCTGACCACGCGCTGCATGCGCCCGAGTATGAGTTTTACAGAGGCGAGCGCGTGCCTTGCTTTGAAAAGCCTGTGCGGGTGGATTATGTGCGCGCTCAGTTGCTGGCGCGCGGTCATGAGCTGCGTGCGCCGGGGGTGGACAGCATGCCGGTGCTCGCGCAGATTCATACCGCGCGTTATTTGAATTTTTTGCAAACGGCGTGGGCGCAGTGGCTCGCCATTGACCCAGCCAACGCGCAGCAGCAGCCCTTTCCCTCAGTGTGGCCCACACGCACCTTGCGCAGCGATGCCGAGCCAGATAACTTCATCGCCAAGCTCGGCCTGTATTCGATGGACAACGGCACGCCGCTGGTGGCAGGCACTTGGGGCTCGGCCAAGGCGGGCGCTGATGCGGCGGCCAGTGCAGCGCAAGCGATTGTGCAGGGCACGCCAGCAGCGTTCTGCGCCACGCGCCCGCCGGGGCATCATGCGGGCGCTGATTTTATGGGTGGCTACTGCTTTTTGAACAATGCCGCTGTGGCAGCGCAAGCCTTGCGCAATGCAGGCCGCGAGCGCGTGGCTATTTTGGATGTGGACTATCACCACGGCAATGGCACGCAGAGCATTTTTTACGATCGCGCCGATGTGCTGTTTGCCAGCATCCATGGCAGCCCGCTGACTGAGTTTCCCTTCTACTTAGGCCATGCCGATGAAATAGGCGAGGGCGTTGGCAAGGGCTTCAATTTGAATTTGCCATTGCCCGCTGGCAGCAGCGTGCAGGCGTGGTTTGAGGCGCTGGAGACTTCTTGCCAACGCGTGGCGCGGCACAATGCGCAGGCTTTGGTGATCTCTCTCGGCTTAGATACGTTTGCGGGCGACCCGATTTCAAAATTTGCGCTGCAAAGCGATGATTTCACCCGCTTGGGCGCACGGATTGCGAAGCTGGGTTTGCCCACGGTCTTCATCCTCGAAGGTGGTTATGCAGCAGCAGAACTGGGCACGAATGCCGTGAATGTGTTGGAAGGCTTTGAGCGTGGATAGCGTAGAGACGGTGGTGATTGGCGCGGGTGTGGTGGGCTTGGCGGTGGCGCGGGCCTTGGCGCTTGCTGGCCGTGAGGTGATGGTGATTGAAAAAGAGCGGGCGATTGGGCAGGGCATCAGCTCACGCAACAGCGAGGTGATTCATGCCGGGCTGTATTACCCAGAAGGCTCGCTCAAAGCCAAGCTGTGCGTGCGCGGCAAAGAGATGCTGTATGCCTATTGCGCAGAGCGCGGTTTGCCGTATCGAAGCTGCGGTAAATTGATTGTGGCAACCGATGCATCGCAACTACCCAAATTAGACAAGATAGAAACGCAGGCCAAGGCCAATGGCGTGCCCGTGCAGCGGCTTACGCGCCATCAGGCGCGTGCGCTGGAGCCGCAACTCGAATGCATCGCCGCGCTGCTTTCGCCCAGCACAGGCATTGTGAGCAGCCATGATTTGATGACTTCTTTGCAAGGCGATTTAGAAAACGCAGGCGGGATGGTCGCCTTGGCCACAGAAGTGCAAGAAGTCCGGCTTTTGAAGCAAAATGAGCCTCTTGCCGGCATATTATCTGCACAGAGTGCTATGAATTCAGGAGCATCTGAGGGGCGTATTGAGATCGGTTTCCAGCATCTCATCAACGCTTCAGGCCTCTCAGCCCCCATGCTCGCGCGCCGCATGCAGGGCTTGGCACCTCAATTTATCCCGCAAGATCATTACGCCAAAGGCAACTATTACTCGCTCAGCGGCAAAGCGCCGTTCAAGCATCTGATTTACCCGATTCCTGAGGAAGCTGGCTTGGGCGTGCATCTCACGCTCGATCTGGGCGGCCAAGCCAAGTTTGGCCCTGATGTGCAGTGGCTGCAAGGCATCACCGACTCCGCGCAGATTGACTATTCAGTCGATCCGCGCCGCGCCGATGCCTTTTATGCCGAGGTGCGCAAATACTGGCCGGGTCTGCAAGATGGTCAGCTTACGCCGAGCTACAGCGGCGTGCGCCCCAAAATTTCTAGCGCTGCCGAGCCAGCCGCTGACTTTTGCATCTCAGGCCCAGCGCAGCATGGCATTGCCGGCTTGGTCAATCTCTTTGGCATCGAATCACCGGGATTGACTTCATGTCTTGCGATTGGGAATGATGTGACGCAATTGCTACAAAATCAGTAGCATTCTGTGCAGATTCTATGCCGGTTATGGCTTGGAATGGCATAAAAAAACAGGAACACAGAAAGCACAGAAATTACACAGAAAACACAGAAAAATTCAAAGCTTTTATTGGCTTTTTCTGTGGATTCTGTGTAATTTCTGTGCTTTCTGTGTTCCTGTATTTGTATTTGTATTTCTGAGGCGATGGAGTAAAAATTACTCCACCTTCGCCTTCTCACGC